>JAAEOK010000032.1 GCA_024244705.1 Alphaproteobacteria bacterium | reverse complement strand
CCGCGTCTTCAACTCATACGACGACATCGTCGACCACTGCTGTGACGCCTGGAACAAGCTCATCGATCAGCCCTGGAAAATCATGTCGATCGGACACAGGCAATGGGCACATAGGTCATGATCAACGGGATTTGGTATTAGCCGTCGAGACAGGTCCGCTCGCAAGTTGGCTGTGGCATGAGCCGACCGCACTGGGCTTCAAAGCCACGGTCTTGGATGCCAGATCAGTGCATCAAGTTCTCAAGGTTCAGCGGAACAAGACGGATCGAGCCTCACCGTCGCGAACTGCCCTCCGCGATTGACGGGCTGCCGGCAAATCGCCGCTCGGCGAACACCGCGACTGGTCTAAACTGGCGCGCGGTATTTACCGTGGGGGCGGGTCATACATACCAAGCATAAGAGTAGGCTCAAGCGCAGTGGATTCAAAGGCGTGACAACCGACTAGAGCCACAGAGAAGGTGGCAGTGGCGGAGGCTTAGCTGATCACTCTTTTCTTCAATCATTTGGACGCCGGATGTTCCCGACTATTAATTTCGTGAAAGTATTTGCCGCAGTTTGGGACGCAGGATACCCAACAATCAGGGCGATTGGGCGAGCGAACTAGCCCATTGTGCAGTTCTCAAGGAGGAAATGATGGCGGAATCGTTGGAACAGAAGGCCGCGAACGCGGTCAGTGAAGAACGTTTGTGGGACCGCCTCATGACCATGGCCCAATACGGCGCCCTGTCCAACGGGGGCGTCAACCGTCAGGCTTTGTCGACCGAGGACATCGCTGCACGCAAACAGATGAAGACGTGGTCAGACGAACACGGTTTCGAAATCAGCACCGATGATATTGGGAACCTTTTCGTCCGGCGCAACGGAACCGATGCGGATGCTGCGCCGGTGACGACCGGTAGCCATATCGACAGCCAGCCGAAGGGCGGCAAATTCGACGGTATCTACGGCGTTATGGCCGGTCTCGAGGCGCTCGTGTCACTTGACGAATCCGGCGTACAGACGAAACGGCCGATTGAGGTCATCGCCTGGATGGGGGAAGAGGGTAGCCGCTTTCAGCCGGGGCTCATGGGCTCTTTGGTGTTCACTGGACAACTCCCACCGGAAAAAGCCTTACCCATTGTCGACAAGGACGGGATTTCAGTCGAGCGCGCTCTCCAGGAGACCCTCGATGCCGAGCCAAACATCCTTAGACGAAAGACCGGGTTCCCAGCCGCCGCCTACATCGAAACCCATATCGAACAAGGCCCCGTTTTGGAGGCCGAGGAGAAGACCATTGGTGTCGTCACCGGCATTCAAGGCATTCGATGGTATGGCATTGAAGTACTCGGTCAGGAGGCCCACGCCGGCACCAGTCCGATGAAGACCCGCAAGGATGCACTGAAAGCGGCCGCCGAGATGGTCGGTGCCCTCGAACAGGTCATGGAAGATCCGACGGATACGGTCCGTTGCACGTTCGGACGATTTGAGGTGTTTCCCGGTTCGCCCAACACGGTCCCGGGACGCGTCTTCTTTACCATCGACTTTCGGCATCCGGAAACCGAGGCCTTCGAGAGGTTCCTATCCCAAATCGAACCAGTCTGCCGACAGCACGCGCGCGGCTGCGAGGTGACCATCGAAAAGACCCTCGACGCCCTTCCAACCGTTTTTCGCCCCGACATGGTCGAAACCGTTCACAAGCACACGGAATCCCTCGGGGTGCCGTTCAAGGTCATGCCCTCAGGCGGTGGCCACGACGCACAAAACATGAATAGAGTCTGTCCGACAGGAATGATCTTCGTTCCATGCAAAGACGGTCTGAGCCACAACGAAGCGGAATATGCCGCACCGCAGGACTTGGCCGCGGGAACCCGTGTCCTTGCTGCCTGTCTTGCCGATCTTGCAAACCGATAGACCGCTCAGAACAAGAAGGCAGGTATTCGCCACGTGGGATGTAGGATTGTTGTCGGTGGCCGTCCTTTGGGAGGTGTGAATAACGGCTCATTCGCCTCACGATCGGCAATGCGGGTACGTCAGATCTGTTGGTCCCGATCACCCCATCTGTCCAACATTTGCTTCTAGCTAGTGTCCATTCGGATAACGCCGAGATCAAGCGGGCGCTCGTAGGTCACTACTCCATATTCGAATTATTCAGTCGTAAGAGGTTGGTCTATTCCAGGGCAAGTCAATTGCAGATAATATTGCCTTCGACTGGGCTCGACGATAAACGTCGCAAAAAAGCGACCGGCAGGCGGGCGTGCAAAGTACCCTATGAGTACCCTCCAGGCGCCATTTGCGCCCTCGAACGCCCCGGTCAGCGCGTTCGAGGCCACCAAGCGAAGATGAGATATTGGCGGAAGCCGATCGCACGGGCAAGAAACTGCGGGCCGAATGGGGCGACGTATTCGAGGCCAACGTGGAAGAGGCTTGGCGCCATGCCGAGCAAATCGCGCCCGAGGCGATGAAGAACATGCAGGCTGTTGGGTTGGACGTCAACGAAATCACGATTCGGGCGCTGGTGAGGGCGGCGGAAGCGAAGGGGGCGTGAGTGCGGCCCGTTCTAAGAGGTCGGGGAGCGCTGTTGCCGCTCTAAACCGATACTCCCCAGATGATTCCTCGGACCAAGACTCATGGTAACCGCGCAAGCCAAACCGAGATCGCCCACGAGGTGGGGGATAGACCCGGCGAACCCGATCACCAGACCGCGGCCGACGGAAATCGGCGCGATTTCCGTCGGTTCTATTTTGAGCCGTCGAAATAGCTCCAGGGCTCGTGCGGGCGGCTCTTGAGGTAGCCCTCCTGCCAGTTCCACTGGGGATGGATGCGCAGGAACTCGTCGGCGTCGAAGGCAAGGCCGTCGGCGCGACCGAAGCGACCCCACATGCTCATCTCCTTCGCCGCGTCCGCCGTCGTCACCTTCCCGTCAACCGATCCGGCCGGATAGTAGGGCACGTTCCACACGGCATTCGGGTCGCTGACGTAGAATTGCGGATCGGTGTCATAGTGCGAAGAGATCGTGCGCGAAGATGGTTCGATCCGCATGAGATAGACGTCGAAGGTGTCGCCGAGAATCTTCTGGCCGGTCTCGACGTTGATCTTGCCCTCATATTGCGTCAGAAGTTGTGGCCAGCGTATACGCCGCGCGCCGGTCTGCTGGCGGATATCGTTGAAGCCGACGTCGGAGGATTCGAGATTGCGGATGCGCGGATCGTCCGGGGCGTTGTCGCCGAAGTACCAGCCATCGGTCTTCTTCTGGAAGTTCTGGTAGATGAGGCCCTGTTCGTATTTTGCAATCTCGTTAGTCTTGATGTCGCCGATCAGCCAGGAATTGGCGTAGCCGCCATTGTTCTCAGCATCCATCAACTTCACCCATTCGTCGATGCTCGTCGCATATTGGGATGCGTTGCGGGCGCGGACATATTCGGGGACTTTCTTCGGGTCATAGCCAACAAAGCCGACGATCGTGGTTTCGACGACGACCATCCCGCCGCCGGTGACCCAGAAGTCCGTCATCGAGGCGATCCAGCCCGGTGAGGTCTGCATGACCATCCGCTCGCCTTTTGCCGGGGTAATATCGACGATGAGGTTCATGTACTGGCCGTTCCAGAACTCGGTGAAGGATTCGTGGCCAATGACGATCTTGCCGTCGGAGGTTACCGATCCGGTGGCGATGAACGCGCTGCAATGGCTCTTCGCCTTGCTCATGCCGACGGCGCCGGGTGCGGCGCTCTTGTACTGTGAGGCGACGGTCGGCCACCAATAGCCGGTAATTTCCATGTAGGCGTTCCAGCCGATGATCTGGTCGAGCGTCGTCGGCACTCCGGCCTTCGTCAGTCCTGCGGCGATGCCGCTCATCTCCTCCAACTGCTCGGCCGGTATCAGTGACTTGTGCATCTCGACCACCTTGTCGACGAAGAAGTCGAGGCTGAGGCCGGTCGTCTGCAGGGTCATTGCGCTATAGACGCGCCAGGCGTCCTTGAATTCCTCGGCGACCAAATATCCGTGCTGGAATCCGCGCTCGAACGGCTCGCCCCCGACCTTGATGCGGATCCAGCCATCGGCCTCAGAGCGCCTCGCCTTCGCCAGCCAGCCCTTCTCCTCACCGGTAAGGGCATCCTGCGCCGATGCCTCGACAATGGTGAAACCCGAGACCACGACCAAGGCAGCAAGGGCAAGCCGGATCTTCAATATCTTCATTGCTGAGTGCTCCTTGGAGTTGTATGCCGTCTCGGCAGCATTGCACCGCGCACGTCGAGATCATGTGAAGCGCCGCCACCCGTTCGGCATGGCCGTCAACCGCGCTCAGGTAAGCATCAACCAGCAACCCCGACCGGTTCTCCATCAGCCCGTGAGCGATGAAGCACAACTTCGCCTCCTTGCCCGATCCCTTGCAGTAAAGCCGCGCATCCGGGTCGGTGGTCGAGGTATGGGCCTCGCTCGATCGTCTTTCACCGCGGAAGTTTGCCTCACCATTGCGTCCGCCAGCGGCCAGCGGATCGTCCGGCCCGTCTTTCAGCTTGAACCGGCATTCACCGGATGACCGGTATCGAAGCCTCAGATTGGGCCATTACGGCTTCCCCTGCAAGGGACCGCGGGCCACAGCGCGAAAGGCGCTCGGTATGGGCCCAGACGCCCAGCGGCAAACCCGCGAGTGTCGATTTGGCGGTGGACCAGTGGTACGATTTCCCTGGATTGGAGGTTTTCTGGGAAATGTCGGCACAAACCACACTTCAAAGATGGAGGCCAAGAAATGTCGATGCGATCAGGGCCGATTCCCAACGGCGCGCGATTCGGCGCCATCTCCATCATCAACCACTGGGTGATCGCCGCCCTGATCATTGGCATGCTGGCCTTCGGGCTCTACCTCGACGCGATGGGGCGCGGCCCCGACCAGCTTGCACTGCTTCAAATCCACAAATCGATCGGGGTGCTCGTTCTTATCCTGGGAGCCTGGCGGGTGCTCTGGCGGATCGCGCGCGGATTCCCGGAAGAGATCGCAGAGATGCCCCATTGGCAGCTGGTGGCCTCGAGGGCGGTCCACATTGCCTTGCTGATCGGGATCCTGTTCATGCCCATCTCCGGCTACATCACATCGTCGACCGGCGGCCACGCGATTTCGCTGTTCGGTCTGTTCGACTTGCCGGCGCTACCGGAGCACAAAGCCGTTTCGGCGGCGGCGGCATGGGTCCATTTTGTCGTGGCCTATGCTCTTATCGCCATCATCGGCGTGCATGTCTTGGCCGCGCTGAAGCATCACATCATCGATAGGGACGCAACGCTCGCGCGCATGATCGGAAGTGCCTGAGGCGTGCATCGCGGTGTGTGATCGGCCGCCGCCGGTAAAGCATTTCAGAGGAGCGATCATCATGTGGCAATTCCTGTGCGCTATCGCTGTGATGGCTGGCATTCTCCATCCGGCGACCGGATCGGCGCGTGTGCTCTACGTGAATCAAGCAGTGGAGAACGATGCCGGAGACGGCTCGGAATGGGCCAGCGCCTACCGGACGCTGACGGCAGCGCTCGACATCGCCAAGGCCGGCGACGAGATATGGGTCGCGGGTGGCACCTATAGGCCGTCCGACGCCAATGATCGACGCGCGTCCTTCGCACTCATCGAAGGTGTCGGCGTCTATGGCGGCTTCGCCGGCGATGAGACCGAGCGAAGCGCGCGTGCGTGGCGACTGAACGAAACCATCCTCAGCGGCGATATAGGTGTGCCGGGGGATTGGCGGGACAACAGTTTTCATGTGGTTGTCGGCGCCGACGACGCGGTGCTCGACGGCGTCACCGTCGCGCATGGCACGGCGATCCCCGATGCGCCGCCCAGCCCGCGCCCCGGCGCTGCTGACGGGCAAGCCGCTGCGCCGAGCGGTCCCCAAGCCGGTGCCGCCGACAGGCAAGGCGCTACCCCGTCCGACGAACCGATCCATACGACGCCGGAGGCAGTCCTGCGGGGCAGCGGAAACGACACCAATGGCGGCGGCATGCTGAACTTTCGCGCGGCACCGTTGGTCCGAAACTGCATCTTTCGCGACAACCGGGCGATGAAAGCCGGGGCGGTCTACAACATGACCGCGGAAGGCACTTCGGCGCGAGATCTTGTCAGTCGTCGTGCCGCGCGATTCGAAAACTGCGAGTTCCGCAATAATCTGGCGATCATGCGCGGCGGCGCAATTTCCAACGATATGGAGACGAACCCGACCATTATCCAGTCGTTGTTCGTCGGCAACCGCTCGGGCGGCAAGGGCGGCGCCATCTATAACGACTTCGGCTGTTCGCCGGAGATTCGCGATAGCATTTTCGTTTGGAACGAGGCGTTTCAAGCCGCGGCCATCGGCAACGATGGCGGATCCGCGCCGGTGATCGTCGGCAGCGTGATCACTCACAATGTGGCGGCGGATCTCGGTGCCGGTCTCTATCAGGGCACTGGCCCCGCCAACAATCCTGTCGTGGTCAACACAATCGTCCGGGATAACAGCGCGCCCGCCGGGCCCGCGGACATCTACAACTGGCACGACAACCAGCCCCAGATCGCCGGTTCGATCGTCGGCGACGAAGTCCAGAAACCTGTGCCAGCGGGCGAGATTGCCGCCATGGTCAAGGAGCTGACGGCGCGCGCAAGAGAAGTGCATGAAGCGGATATCGCGGCGGCGAAAACCCATGACATCTCGGCCGCGCCCGTCTACGTCGATGCGGCCAGCAACGCTGCCGATCCCGATGGCTCGTCTTGGGCATCGGCCTTTCGCGATCTTCAAAGCGGCATCGATGCGGCGGCGGAGCGGGCCGGGTCGGTCTGGCTCGCCGCCGGGATCTATACGCCGAGGGGTGACGGACGACATGCGGCTTTTCGGCTGAAGCCCGGTGTCGCGGTCTATGGCGGTTTCACCGGCTCCGAAACAAGCCTTGACGCCCGGGATTGGGAGCAGAACATCACCGTGCTCTCCGGCGACATCGGCGCACGCATGCTGGCCTCCGACAACGCCTACCATGTTTTTGTCGGTGCCAATGGCGCCCGACTCGACGGCGTGACCGTGACCGCCGGCAATGCGGACGGCAGCGGTTACGATTCGAAGGGCGGTGGCCTCGTCAACTACGCGGACGCCACTCAGATGGCCCCGTTTAGCCCGACGATCACCGGCTTTTCCATGGCCTTGGCCAACTGCGTATTCGACGGAAATGAGGCGCAGGAGGGTGGCGCCTTGTATTCCTACAACCGAGCACAGGTCAGCATTTCCAATTGCCGCTTCACCGACAACTCAGCCGGCTTCGGCGGCGCGATCGTCGATCGGGTCGGCGTTGTCACGAAGATGACGGATGTCGCCTTCGAGGGTAATCGGGCGCGCTGGTCGGGTGGCGCGTACTTCGTCGACTATGGCGCGCGCCCGGTGCTCTCCAACGCCAGTTTCATCGACAATGAAGCAGGCGCCGACGGCGGCGCGATCTACACGATTAGCCGCGCGTCGCAACTCGAGGCGAGCATCGTGATGGGCACGGAGCTCAGCTTCAAGGGGAACCGGGCCGGTTTGCGCGGCGGTGGCATCGCGGCAACCGATTCCTCGATCGTCCGCATCGACGGGTGTTCGATGATAAGCAACGTGGCGATGGCCGGCGGTGCCGGGTCACAAAACTATGATGCGCAACTCGTGGTCAAGGACTGCCGGATGTCGAACAACAGGGCGAGCAAGGGGGAAGCCGACGTCGACCGAGGCGGTTACGAGCTTCCCGCGCAATAGGTCGGTCGCGGGTGTGGATACCGGCTCATTCGCCTCACGATTGGACGGGTACGTCAGCTATTGGTCCCGAAGGTGGCGCGGCTATCCACATGTAGCTTCGAAGACGGCGAGAACTCTATCTCGCGCCTAGCCCACCATTTTCAGATAGCCGTGATGGAAATCGACGATACCCCATTCCATCGAGGACAGCGGGCCGGGGCGGTAGTGTAGGGAATTCACACCTTCCTGATTGTGGCGGATAATCCGCTCGTCATCCTGTGTCGTCACATGCCACAGCCAGGTGAGTTGCTCGAGGTCGTAGTCTTTCCCCTCCTCGGCGTCGGACCGGACCAGCCAGACCGTCTGAATGTCCGTCGATTGAAGTGCGGTGGGTATGAACCGGTAGCCCACGACGTAGTCCGAATAAACGAGGAAGTTGTTCAAGGGGCCGATTTGGACATCGGTCGCCCCGCCGTCATGGCAGGCAAGATCGCCCAGCGGCGGCGCCACGCCTTCCCCACTCTTGCTGCCCGTCTGGTAACCGGGGAAAAGAGGGTAGCGCCGATAATAGATGTCGGTTCCAACCTGTTTGGTCCGATCTCCGGTTTCGTTGAGTACATCGACCGGCAGGCCGGCCTTGATCGATCTTTCCTGCATTGCGGCTATCAGTTCCGGCGTCATCGCGGCGGGATCCTTGAGGCTGTGGGACTTGGAATATTCCCGGTGCGCGGGCGCGCAATGATAGCATTCCATATAGTTCTCAATCGCCAGCTTCCAGTTGGCGGGAACCGGGTAGGACGCCTGATGCGCTATCTTCAGTTTTTCAAATCCGAACGGCGCCGTCATCGGAGCGAGACGCTCAAGTGCCGGTTCGATTGGCGGCGGTGACGCCGACAGCGAGATGAAAATCAGGCCCTGAAAATCCAGAACATTGACCGGCAGCAGTCCGTAATCACGTCCGTTAAAACCTTCCGGCACCAGCCGGCCGGCACGCCATTGGCCATCCAGATTGTAGGTCCAGGCATGATAGGGGCAGGTAAATGACCGGGCGTTTCCCGAGCGCTTTAGACAGACACGCGATCCGCGATGCCGGCACGTATTGAGATGGCCGCGAATGGTACCGTTGTTGTCGCGGACAATGATGACGGATTCGCTTCCAAACTCGAACAGAAAGTAGTCCCCGCTTTCCGGTATCTGACTGAAATGTCCGACCCAGATCCAATTGCGGTCCCAGACCCTTTCCAGATCCCGTTCGTAGATCGCGCGGGAGGTGTAAAACGGACGTTCGAGCGCATAGCCAAGTTTGTGTTTGGCAATATGGCTTTGAATGGCTTGAGGATCCGTGGTTTCCCGATAGCCAACTGCTTGCATAGTGCTCACCATTGGTTCGCAAGGGACGGCATTTCCCGCCGATACAATGCCTGTTCGATCTCGGCCGGGTCGGATTGGAAATTTCGTGCGGCAAGATGGCCGGAATAAACCGCATCCGCAATCAATCCGGGCGCCAGCGCGTCACCTATGATTTCGACATTGAGGCGGAAGGCCTCGTCCCGACCCGCCTCCTTCATCTCGATCAACTGCCGGTAGAGTCCGTTAACAGGCGTGCGTTCCGTCGCAAGAACAAGCACCCGACACGGAATTGTCGATTTTTCACCCGTAAATACGCAGCCCGTCGTCACGGTATCTTCCGAAACCTCGATGATCGTCAGATTGGCGAGGATTTTCACGCCCTGCTGCAGCAGCGTTCTTTGCGCGCGTTCCTGTTCCAGCGTGGTGCTTGTCCACGGAGACACAACGCCGGCTGACGTGACAATGGTCGTATCATGGCCGGCGTCACTCAAGTGATCGGTGATGACGCCGCCCAGATATCCCTGGTCGTCGTCATAGATCACGACGGGCCCTGCGGGCAGATCCCTACGCGCCATGATGTCATCGGCAGTGAACGCTTGCGTATGGGTCAAGCCGGCAAGGGTCTCGCGGGAACTACGGCCCACGCCATCGGCCCGCCATCGCGAACCGGTGGCTAGAAATACATTTTCAATGCCCAGTTCCAGAATTTCCTCGGCCGACAATTCGCTTCCCGTGAAAATCTCCACATTGGCTTTCTGTTGTAGCTCGTATACCCGGTTGTCGCGCACGCGCAGCCAGGCCGACAGGCCCTTGAGGCCGGATTCGGCAGCGACCCGCCCGCCGAGCTGGTCTGATGCCTCGGCGAGCGTGACATGGTATCCCCGCCGGGCGAGCTGCATCGTGCATTCGAGGCCCGCGGGTCCCGCGCCGACCACAAGCACCGATGCGTCCGTCGCTTTTCGCTCGATGCGCTCGGGATGCCATCCGCGCCGCCATTCCTCGCCCATTGTCGGATTCTGCGTACAGCGAATCGGGATACCCAGATTGTCACTGGAGACACATATATTGCAGCCTATGCACTCGCGGATTTCGTCAATCCGATTTTCCTCGATCTTCTTCGGCAGGAAAGGATCGGAGATGGAAGGCCGCGCGGCGCCAATAAAATCGACAATCCCCCGTTTGACCAGCGACGCCATCAGGTCGGGAGAACCGAGTCGACTGACCGCCACCACCGGTTTGCTGGTGATGGTTTTGACAAATTCCACGTAACGGATCTGGTACCCATCCTCCGGTGCAAACCGCGTTGTCTGGGAGTCGTTCGCCCAGTCGGAGACATTGACATCCCACAAGTCGGGCAACTCGGCCAGAAGCTCGACGACGGCGCGCCCCTCCTCATCGGCCTGCATGCCGTCCGCGCCTTTCAGTTCATCGACGGCGAATCGCAAGGCGACGGCGCAGCTATCGCCGACTTCCTCTTTCGTCTCCTCCAGAAGTTCGCGCAACAGCCGCGCCCGGTTTTCAAGGCTCCCGCCGTATTCATCGCTCCTGGTGTTGAACCGCGGCAACAGGAATTGCTGGGTCAGGGTCATGCCGTGACCGGCATAGACGTAGACGACATCAAATCCGGCCTTTTTGGCCCGCCTTGCAGCCTGTCGGTGCCAACGCCTGAGGTCGCGGATATCGGACTTGTCCATCGCCCGCGCCTGTTTGGGATATCCGCCGGCGACCGCCATATCAGAGGGCGCGAGCGGTGGTATTCGCGAAAAGAGATTGGACGAATGATAGCCGTTGTGGACCAGTTCGATTGCCGCAAGCGCGTCATGTTCGTGCACGGCGTCGGTCATCAGCCGCAGCGCCGGGATATCCTTTTCATCCCAGATCCTCTGCTCCGAATAGGGGGAAAGATCGGAACTGGGATGAATTTCGGTCTCTTCAGTGCTGACAACTGCCCAACCGCCTTCCGCCTTAACTGCGCGCATGGCAGCATGCGCCTGCGGGCGCAAATGCCCCATGCCGCAGCACTGGGGCACCTGATAAAACCGGTTCTTCGCCGTCACCGGACCGATGGGAACCGGTTCAAACAGAATACCGTAGCGGCCGCGCTGCAGCATTGACGCCTACCGGAGTGAGTGTGGTGCCAGATCAGGAGACCGGCCCATGATCCATTCGGAACATGGCCCGGCCGCCAGAAAAACTCAGAATCCAGCCTTGATACGCTCGAACTCCTTAAGCATTTTTGCTTCCAGGGCAGGGTCTACGGCTTCGAAGAAAAGGCTGTGTTCAAAAAAATCGTCGGCTTTGTCGAAACCATACGTTGCGATGACGTCGGGGTCGACCGCGGCAATACCCTCAGCATTGGCGTGCGCATAGCCCCAAGCTTCAATGATGTATTTGCCGCTTTCCGTCGCGCTGAGCGCGTTCAACAGGTCGTAGACCTGATCGTCAGATTGGGTCGAACTATTCAGATGAACGTAACCGCATACCCACGTCGCGATCCCTTTATTTACGTCCTTCATCATGACGGCCGGAACCTTGTTCCCGATCAGATTGAGTTCGGACTGGTTCCAGGCCCATCCCATGACGACCTCGCCGCTGGCCATGGCCTGATCCAGTTGCCCGGCATCGGACCAGTAGAGCCGGATATTGGGATGAACCTTGCGCAAAAAATCCGACGCCTTCTTGAATTCCTCGTCGTTCATGTTGGCGTAATTTTTGATTCCGCTCGCCAGCGCGGCAAACGCATAGGCACTGGATGCGGCGTCCGGAATTGCGACCTTGCCCTGATATTCGGGCTGCGTGGTCAATTGCAGCGAGATTTCGTCGTCGGAGATCTTGTCCGTCCGATAGATCAACCCGGTGTTGCCCCATTCGAAGGGCATCATGTAGACCTCACCGTCGACGACGATACCTTCCAGTTCCCTGATCGCAGGCAGCAACTTGTCCCAGTTTGTTAGGCGACTCGTATCGAGCGGCTTGATGAGTCCGGCGGCGACCCATTTCTTGGTTGCATCTGTACAAGGGTGCGCGAGGTCGGCGGCGAAGCCCGACCGGAGTTTGGTATAGGCCTCTTCCTGGCTGCCAAAAAAGGTATAGGAAGGAGCGCTTCCATGCTTTTCGATATAGTCTCCGAAGAAACCCTGGTCCTCGTAGCCTGACCAGTCGAACACAGTCAGGTCCGACCCATCCGCGCTTGCCTGGCCGGTCCATATCATTCCGGCGACAGGCACGACCGCGATCGCGGTCATGCGGATTACATCTTTCATTTGAAATTTCATCATTTCCTCCCTGGGATTAAGACCCCGACCCTTTGGTTTCCTGATACTGGCCGAGATCAATAACGGACGAATTTTGGAAGCCGACCCAGACGTCATCGCCTACCCGATGGTCGACGTGGTGGAAGTAGTTGGTGACCACGACAACACACGGCTCGTCCAGGCCGTCGATGCCGACAAAATACTGGATATTCTCGCCATAGAAGGCCACATCGGCGACCTTGCCCTTTACCACAACATCGCATGCGGGTGGTTCTTTCGAGGCGATCTCAAGCTGCTCGGGCCTGATTCCCATCAGCATTTGTGGCCCCGGTTCGATGCCATACGGATTTGGTATGACCTTCAGGGAACCGAAACCGGTTGCGTCAACTTCGAGCTCATCGGATTTCTTCGACTGAAGCTTTGCTTTCACAAAATTCATGCCACCGATGAACGAGGCGACTTCGCGGTCTATCGGAGAGCTGTACATGTTTTCGGGCGTGTCGACCTGCGACAACTTGCCGTCAAACATCACTCCGATTCGGTCGGACATGGTCATCGCTTCGTATTGGTCGTGGGTGACCATGACGAAGGTGATGCCAACCGAACGCTGCAGGCGTCTCAGTTCCAACTGCATGGTCTCGCGCAATCTCTTGTCGAGTGCGGACAGGGGTTCATCTAGCAGCAGAACCTTGGGGCGCATGACCAGCGCTCGGGCCAGCGCAACGCGCTGGCGCTGGCCGCCGGACAACTGATCCGCCTTGCGGTCCTGAAGGCCGGGCAGTTCAACCATCTCCAGCGCCTCGCCGACTTCCTTGCGGATCTGCTCGCCACTCAACCCCTTTTTTCGCAGACCGAAAGCAACATTGTCGGCGACGTTGAGGTGGGGAAAGATCGCATAGCTCTGGAACACCATATTGGTGGGGCGCTGATTGGCGGGAACGTCACGCATGGACATCCCGTCGATCAAAATCTCTCCCTCATCGGGTTCCAAGAATCCCGCGACCATGCGCAATGCCGTGGTTTTTCCACAGCCGGATGGGCCGAGCAGGGAAAAAAACTCCCCCTGATCGAGTTCCAAATCGAGATCGCTCACGGCAACAAAGCTGCCGAACCGCTTTTCGACGTCTTTCAAAACAACAATCGGATTACCGTTTTGCACGAGCGTATTCCTTTAGATCGAGCCTGAGGAGCGATCTGTCTTAC
The DNA here is from genome assembly GCA_024244705.1 of Alphaproteobacteria bacterium. Taxonomy (NCBI): domain Bacteria; kingdom Pseudomonadati; phylum Pseudomonadota; class Alphaproteobacteria; species Alphaproteobacteria bacterium. The sequence goes on along the minus strand of JAAEOK010000032.1, from coordinate 132,940 downwards.
GGCGGAAATATTCCGCCACCAGCAGTAGCAAGATTGAACCCAGCAACAACAGGGAGCCAAGCGCGAGGGTGTTGGGCAATTTAGCCGGAAAGCGGATCTGGCTCCAGATATAGACCGGAAGCGTCGGCTGATTACCAGAGAGGAAAAAAGCCAGCACAAACTCGTCGAATGACACCGTAAAGGTGACCAAAATGCTCGCGACAATACCCGGCGCGATGATCGGCAACGTCACTCTTCTGAACGTGCCGATCACGGTTTCGCCCAGATCGTAAGCCGCCTCTTCCAACGACTGATCGAACTGGTCGAACGAAGATTTCATGATCGCTACGGAAAATGGCAGAGCCAGAAAAACATGTCCGAGGATAATGGTGACGAGAGAGGGTTGAAGACCTATGCCTATGAAAAGCACCAGCATAGAGGACGCCACAATAATGCCGGGAATGACCAGCGGCAGCATGACGAAGCCCTCCGCCGGACCGCGGCCGAAGAAGCTGTGCCGGGTGAAGGCGCGGGCGGCGAACAGGCCGATGCCCGTGCTAACGACCGCCGTCGTTAGTCCGACGATCAGAGAGTTGACCAGCGCGCTGAGCATCGCGTCCGCCTTCGCCAACTCGCCGTACCATTTGAAGGTGAAGCCGGTCAGGGGAAAGGCAACAATCGTTCCGTCATTGAACGAAAAGACCGGAAGAAACAGCACCGGCAGATAGAGAAACACCAGATAAAGACCGGCATAGGTCTTGAGGCCGGAGAAAGCTGTGCCGCGAGCGCTCACCGGATTCGACTCCCGCCGCTACGCATGGCGATCACGAAGACGATGGCCACGAACATGACGACCAGCATGGCAATGATCGACAGCGCCGCTCCCATCGGCCAATCGTTGGCGGCACCGAATTGAACCTGGATCATGTTGGCGATCATCTTGCCGTCCGAGCCGCCCACCAGTGACGGCGTAACATAGTCTCCCACGGTGGGAATGAAGATGATCAGGCTAGCCGCGATCACGCCAGGAATGGACAGCGGCAATGTCACCCTGAGGAATCGATCAATTACGGTATTTCCCAGGTCAGTCGCGGCCTCTAGTAGGCTGGGGTCGATTTTCTGCAGGGAGACATAGATCGGCAGAATGGCGAAGGGCGCCCAGGCATGGGCGAGGGTCAGCACGACTGCGTTGGGATTGTAGAGAATGAAGGTCAGCGGTTCATCAATCAGACCGAGCATCAAGAGCCCGCTGTTCAGCACTCCGTTAAAGCCCAGTATCAGTTTCCACGCGAAGACCCGCAGCAGGTAGCTGCTCCAGAACGGAATCGTCACCAGCATCAGCCACAGGGCTTTGCGCTCGGTCTTGAAGGCGATGAAGTAGGCGATCGGATAGGCCAGCAACACAGTCAGCAACGTCACCAGACCGGCGATCACCACCGAACGCACGAGGAGGAGGTGGATAAGGGGGTCGCTGAGGGCCTCCCGATAGTTGGCCAGGGTCAGATCACGATTGATATCGACATAGTCCTGTGTCCAGAAACTGGTCGCCGTCATCAGGAACAGGGGAACAACGATCAGGAATCCGACGTAAAGGACCGCCGGCGCACTGAGCGCGTAGCCTTTCGCGGTATCCGACTTTAGCGCTATCGCCATGCCCGGGCCTGTTCAACGATGAGGATGCGGGATCGTGCTTGCAACCCATCCAACATAAAAAATGGACAACCGTCCATTTTAATCTAATCTGAAACGCGTGGACAGGTCAATGGCAGGTTGCAATGACGAGCAAAGTTCAAACCCGGGTGCTGAAGAAGACCAAGCATCGCCAGATGCTGGTCGAGGCCGCGGCCGATATCATCGCCGAGAACGGAATCACCAATACGTCGGTGACGCGAATCATCGAAAAGGCCGGACTATCCCGGGGAATGGTCCACCTTCATTTTGACAGCAAAGACGCACTTCTGGTCGAAGTGGCCAGGGATATGAGCCGCCAATATTATGCGAAGCTCGATTGCTTTCTTGCGCAGGCCGGGCCACTTCCACAGCAGAAGCTCGAAACCATTGTCGCCGCCGACCTCAGCGAGCAAATCCTCAATCGCCGTTGGGTCAACATCTGGCACGCTATCCGCAGCGAGGCCCGGTCGCAGAACGCCTTCATGATCTACTCCGACACCCGCGACGACGCATTGCGCGACATGATCTTCGAAGCCTGTTGTCAATTATCGGGTGAAAACAAAAAGCGCGCCGTGATCGCCCGCGATGCGATGAATGGCACGATTGCTTTGCTAGAGGGAATGTGGACCGATTTCTTCCTCCACAGTGACGCCTTCAATAGAAAGGCGGCAAAGCGAATCGTTTTTCGTTTCATGGCCGCCTTGTTTCCGCATGCATTCAATCTGAATGGTGCGATCGTCGAATGAACTGTGAAAGGCTCACCATGAAAAGCTCAAATACTAAGCAGAATTAAGCTAAGTCATTGAAATGGTTGGTAGCGGAGGAGGGACTCGAACCCCCGACACGCGGATTATGATTCCGCTGCTCTAACCAGCTGAGCTACTCCGCCCCAGGGTGCCGAGGATATACGGCGAACCGAGCGTCCGTTCAAGCCCCGCGAGGACTGTCGGCACTCCCCTCGCCACTCACGACCAGTCCGTCGGCGGCATCACCTTGGCTCGATTGCCCGGCAGCGGCACGCAGGAAACAATGCCCCGTACGGCGGTCACCAGGCCTTGACTATGCAATGTTATATTGTAACACTTTATCTCTCTTATCTCGCGCACAGCATGGGTGGAGTCTGTCAAATGCGGCCGGTCAATTGGGGCGGACGGCGCCCCAGCGACAAGCGCGGCGCACCCGCCCCGCGACACTGACCACGAGTCTTGGCGTCGAACCCGGCCCGCCATTGCGGCGCGATTTTGGCTGCAACGATCGTTGGCCTCGTATGTGCGGGCGAGGCCGATGCGGATGCGCCCCGGGTCGTGGCGAGCATCAAGCCCCTGCACGCCCTTGTCGCCGGTGTTATGGATGGTGTCGGCGAGCCCGCCCTGCTGATCGACGGCATTGGCTCGCCCCATGCCTACAGCCTACGTCCATCGGATGCCCGGGCCCTGAATTCCGCCGACCTCGTGGTCTGGATCGGCGCCGGCATGGAATCTTTCCTCGCCAAGCCGTTGGCATCGTTGCCGCAGGCCACGGAAATCATCGAAGCGGCGATGATCGATGGCACGACATTGCTACCCTTGCGGGTCGGCGGAGTTTGGGAAACACATGACCACCCGCCAAAACTCCACGGCGACGAGGACGGCCACACCGGCGCGACCGAGATAATCGACGCCGGATCGACCGAGACTCTGAGCCCGGAACACGCCAACCTCCACCTCTGGCTCGACCCGGGAAATGCGCGCGCCATTATTGCCGCTATTGCCGAGGCTCTGGCCCGCATCGACCCCTCGAATGCGGACGTCTATGCCGTCAACGCAGACCGCCGTATGAAAGAAATCGAAGCCATGGATCGCGTGATCGATGGACTTCTGGCACCGGTCAAGACCCGCTCGTTCTTGGTATTTCATGATGCCTATCGGTACTTCGAGGATCGCTACGACTTATCGGTGGCGGGCTCGGTCACGGTCAGCCCGGACCACCCGCCTGGAGCCCATCGAATTTCAACGATTCGCGATCGATTGAAGGCCGGCGACGTCGTATGCGTACTTATCGAACCGCAATTTCCGCGGCGAATAGTCGAAACAATTGTCGCGGGCATGCCGGTTAGAATCGGAACGGCCGACCCTTTGGGTGCAGACATCCAAGCCGGCCCCGAAGCCTACACGATGGCGATGATGGCGTTAGCCGAATCACTATCCAATTGTTTGGCGCTTGAACAATAGCCGGCGCATCAGCCGCCGAAACGGGCCGTGCCGGCCCGCCCCAACGTCGCCACAAAGACGCCCTGCTCTGCACCAATTTCACATTTAGCAGGGCACAGACACTCGGATACATTCTTCGCAAGGAAAACGTCGTCCCGAGGTCACTGCGTGCGACGTAGATGGTTGAAGGGTCCGGTCGCATGCGGGACTACGTCGATAGCTACTACCTACGCACCTTGGCCGACGACCGGCGTTGGCCACCGCTGACCGGACGGGTCGCCGTCGATGTATGCATCGTCGGCGGCGGACTGGCGGGGTTGACGACGGCACTCGAATTGCAGCGCCGGGGCCGTTCGGTCGCGGTTTTGGAAGCCAATCGCGTCGGCTGGGGCGCGTCCGGCCGAAACGGCGGCATCGTCTCGCCCGGGTTCGCGCTCGGACTGACGAACATTGTTCGCAAGGTCGGGCTCGACGATGCCGTATCCCTCTATCGACTGTCCATGCAGGGTGTTTCCTTCGTCCGTAACACGATTCGGGTGCTCGGTATCGAGCACGCCGACATGATCGAAAGCGGATTGATCAATGTGATTAGATACGATGACGCCGACGGTCTGACACGGGAACAGGAGTTGTTGTCGGGCAAATTCGGCCACGAGGTCGAGGTTTGGCCGACCTCAAAGGTACGGCAGTTGCTGCAGACCGAGAGATACTATCAAGCGCTGTTCGATCGCTCGTCCTTCCACTTTCATCCGCTTAACTATGCCCGAGCTCTCGCCGAAGAAATCGATCGCCAAGGCGGACAGCTGTTCGAGGAAAGTCCCGCGTTGGCCAACAACGACGACGGCGCCGCGGTGGAAGTGCGAACCCCAACCGGCATCGTCACCGCCCGCGAGATCGTTTATGCGTGCGGCGGCTATACCGGACCGCTGAACCGACGTCTGAGTCGCTCAATATTGCCGATCGCGACCTATGTCGTGGTGACCGAACCGGCGGCGAAACAAGTAAGCGATGTGGTGCGGACGGCAGCCGCTGTTATCGATAATCGACGAGCATCGGATTACTACAGAATCCTGAGTGATGGCCGCCTGCTCTGGGGTGGCCGTATCACCACAAAGACATCGCGGCCATCACACCTGGCAGATCTCCTGCTCAACGATATCCGCTCGGTCTATCCGCAATTGAATTGCTTGCGGATCGCCGCCGCCTGGTCGGGGCTCGTCGGGTATGCCACCCACATGATGCCGCAATTGGGGCGCCTCGACGACCGTTCCTGGTATTGCTCCGGCTTTGGCGGCCATGGCGTCAATACGACGGCGATTTGCGGTCACCTCATCGCCACGGCGATCGCCGAGAACGATGACCGCTACCGCCTTTTTTCGCCATTCGGCTTGACCTGGAACGGTGGTCCGATCGGCACCGCGGCGGTCCAGATCACCTACTGGCGATACCAACTGATGGACTGGCTGCAAGAGCGCCTGGCTTAGCGAGCAATGCCGCCGGTCCCCGGGCGATCCAACCGCCGCCCAAAATTCGGCTGCCATCGTAGAACACACCGGCTTGGCCCGGTGAAACGCCATATTGCGGGTGTCGGAACGCAATGCGGGCGCGGGCACCGGAGAGACCCGTTACCGTCGCTTCGACCGGCGCCATTTGCGACCGGATCTTGACATTGACCGAATGGGTTTCGCCCCCGAGTTCTGTCGGTCCCAACCAGTTGACCGAGTCCACGACAATCTCTTCGACGGCCAACGCGGATCGCGGTCCGGCGACGATACGGTGATTTTCCGGATCGATTCGCACCACATACAGCGGCTCCGCCGTCCCGCCAACGTTGAGGCCGCGGCGTTGGCCAACCGTAAAGTTGATCACCCCGTCGTGACGGCCGATCACAGTACCGTCAAGATCCACAATGTCTCCGGGCTCGATCGATCCCGGCCGCAGTTTCGCGACCAAGTCGGCATAGCCTCCATTGGGCACAAAACAAACGTCCTGACTGTCCGGCTTGGCCGCCACCGGCAGGTCATAGCGGGCCGCCAGGTCCCGTGTCTCCGCCTTGGTCAAGTCGCCGAGGGGAAATCGGAGAAATTCGACCTGGTCGCGGGTCGTGGCGAACAGGAAATAGCTCTGATCCCGCGCCAGGTCGACGGCGCGATGAAGTTCGACGCCGACAGTGCCATCGACCCGTCGCGCATAGTGCCCGGTCGCCAAGGCCTCCGCACCGAGATCGCGGGCGGTTGCCAGGAGATCGGTGAATTTGACCGTCTGGTTGCACCGAACGCAGGGTATTGGAGTCTCGCCGACGACATAACTGTCGATGAAATCATCGATAACCTGGTCGCGAAAGCGGGATTCGTAGTCGAGCACGTAATGGGGCACCCCGAGGCGAGCGGCGACCCGCCGGGCATCATGAATGTCCTGGCCAGCACAGCAAGCGTTCTTGCGCTTGACCGCGGCACCGTGGTCGTAGAGCTGCAAGGTGATACCGACCACGTCATATCCCTGCTCCGCCAGCATCGCGGCGGCGACGGAGCTGTCGACCCCGCCCGACATCGCCACGACGACCCTGGTATCTCGCGGGCTTCTATTCGAAACAATGGGATTCATGAGGCGGAATATAGACAATCGAACAGGCGCGGCAAGTACCCGGTATGACGAACAATGTCATTGGACCCCGAAGGCGATAGTCGGCATAGTTCGGCGACTCAAATTCTGGAGCCACAAATGAAAAACCTACTCGCCGCGCTCATCCTTGTCCTGTCGCTTTCGCCCTCGGGGGCCGCGCTTGCCGATGCCTCCGACGAGTATTCACAAGACGAAATATTCCAAGCCGCAAGCGGGTTCTTCGCGAGCAGTTCGCGGGATCTGGCGAATGCGATCGCCAAGGCGTTCGAGGATAACGGCCGGCCCAATGCCTATATTACCGGCGAGGAGGCGAGCGGCGCGATCGGCATCGGCCTGCGCTATGGCAACGGCGTTCTGACCCGCAAGCGGTTCGACCTTTCGAAAATCTACTGGCAGGGCCCCTCGATCGGCTTCGATCTCGGCGGCGACGCATCAAAAGTTTTCATCCTCATCTACCGATTGCAGAACACCGACCAGTTATATCAACGCATCCCCGGCGCCGACGGCAGCGCCTATTTGATCGGCGGCGTGAGTGTCTCTTATCTGCAGACCGGGAATCTGGTCTTGGCGCCGATCACCACTGGCGTCGGCCTGCGACTGGGCGTCAATGTCGGCTATTTGCACTTCGGCCCCGATCACAGCTGGAATCCGTTGTAGGTCCGCATCAATTCACGGCGTCGAGTCCCATCTGCCAAAACGCGGCTTCCAACCGCGTCGCTTCGCCGAAAACCTTGATCGAGGCGGGGCGCCGCGCCGGCCCGCCGCGCCTGCCGTTCAGGCGCTCGAGCGTCGCGATCTGGCCGGCCGCGATCTCTTGTTAATCGGCACCGGCATACATGTCGATCCACTCGCGATAGGGATTGCCGTCGCGGACCGTTGCGGGGTCGGCGACCAGAGACGCGCCAATTTCCGTATAGCCGACTATGCACGGGGCCAGGGCGGTATGAAGATCGAGAACGTCCCCCGAGAGGCCCACTTCAAGGACATATCGGGTATAGGCGATCGTCGCCGAATCCTCGGCAAGCTCCCGAAGGTCGGCTTCCTTTATTCCCCATCTGGCGCAGTATTCTATGTGCAGACCCATCTCGACATCGAGAATGGCCGACATTGACTGGGCCGCATTTCGCATGTCGTCCAAGTGGCTGCTTCTTAAATCGCGAGCCCGTAGGCCCGTGCGAAATGGACTAGAAATAGATAATCCTGCCCAAGATAGTGTCGAAAGGCGGACCCGGGCAGGTTTCCCTGTGCGAGTTGCCGCAAGAATGGATGGTCGACGTACGCTTTCCAGCCCGCCCGGTTGGCGTCGCGCAGCTGAAAAAAGAGCGAATTCGCACGCGAATTTGTCGTGGTAACGATTTCCTCGCCTCTTGACGCTTCATCGTTCTTTGGCATGTCAGCCCATGAGGTTTCGGATTTCCTTGGGCAAGCTGACAGTAAGCCCATCGAGCGCTTCCGTGACAATCACCTGACAACCGAGTCGTGACGTCCGGGTCACGCCGAAGGCGAGATCAAGCATATCTTCCTCGTCTTCAGATACCGCCTCAAGCCGATCGAAATCCTTGGGATCGACGATCAAGTGGCAGGTCGCGCAGGCCATCGAACCCTCACAGGCACCCTCGATATCGATACTATGACGGTGGGCGACGTCTAGCAGCGATGACCCGACCGCCGCCTCGACTTCGATGCGGCTCCCGTCTCGGTTTATGAAAATGACCTTCGGCATCAATCAGCTCGATTTCTGTTCCGCCGCCGGATAGCCCCATGAATCTAGTTTGTGGATTTTCAACGCGGTAATCGATCGGATCATTCGGCGGCGACGTCACCGCCGCCTTCGCGCAATTTCTTCACCGCCATCGAAATCGCCTCGATCGCGTCATCGATCTCGGATTCAGTGGTGAATCGACCGATTCCAAACCGAATTGAACTATGGGCCTGTTCGTCCGGGATTCCGAGGGCGCACAAGACGTACGACGGCTCGACGGCCGCCGACGTGCAGGCGGAACCCGAGGACACCGCGATGGAAGCCGCTTCGATCATCAGGCTCTCCGCCGCCACGCCGCTAAAATTGACGTTCAGATTGCCTGGTAGTCTTGGCTCTAGCGCACCGTTCAGGCTTACGCCGCCAATCTCCTCCAGGCCGCGCAAGAGTTTCTGACGCAAAGCCAGCAACCGGACTGCCTCGGCTTCCATATCCTCGCCGGCGATCGCGCACGCCATTCCAAGGCCGACACACAGCGGCGTCGGCAAGGTTCCGGAACGAAGCCCGCGTTCCTGCCGGCCGCCGCTGAACAATGGGTTTAGACGGGTCCTCGGCCGCCGCCGTACATAAAGGGCGCCGACCCCCATCGGACCATAAATCTTATGGCCGGAAATACTGAGCAGGTCGATCTTCATCGCCTCGACGTCGATCGGGATTTTCCCGACCGCTTGGGCCGCATCGCTATGAAAGAGAACGCCGCGATCGTGACAAAGTTCGCCGATCTGGGCGACCGGCTGCACGATCCCGATCTCGTTGTTGGCAGCCATGATCGAGACCAATGCCGTATCATCCGTGATTGCAGCGGCCAAGGCGTCCAGCTCGACCAGACCATCCGATCGCACCGGGAGAAAGGTGGTTCGAATGCCTTCGCTCACCAGATCGCGGCAGCTCTCCAATACGCATTTGTGCTCGGTGGCAATCGTGACGATATGGGATTTGCCGCGCGCCTGATGGAACCGCGCCACCCCTTTGATCGCCAAATTGTTGGATTCGGTGGCACCGGACGTGAAGACGATCTCCCGAGGTTCCGCTCCAATCAATGCGGCAACTTGGCCGCGTGCATTCTCGACCGCCTCTTCGGCCTCCCAGCCAAAGCGGTGGGTGCGCGAATGAGGATTGCCAAAACGGCTGGTGAAAAACGGCTCCATCGCCGCCACCACCCGTGGGTCGGTGGGAGTCGTCGCCTGATAATCCAGATAGATAACCGGCCGGTCGCTAGTGGATTCCATCGCCGCCACTCATGCCGCCGACGGTAGACCGCCGGTCCGCGCGACCAGCTCCCGCCACGCGCTCACAAAACGATCGATATCGCTGCGCTTGGATGTCCAGCCGAGGCTGATCCGGATGGCGCTTGCGGCAGAGGACTCGTCATACCCCATGGCACGCAAAACATGCGACGGAGCAACTTTCCCTGACGAGCAGGCGGCGCCCGCACTGACCGCGATCCCGGCGAGATCGAGCGCCATTACCTGGGTTTCCGCGGACATGCCCGGGGTGATCAGACAAGTCGTGTTCGGCAGCCGTTCGGCGCCGTCGCCCGCGATACGCGCAGCCGGCACCAAGCTCATCACCTCCGCTTCCAACGCATCGCGCCAATTGGCCTGCTGCCGCGACGCCTGGATCTCCGCAGCGGCGATCTCGGCGGCCACGCCAAAGCCCACAATTCCGGGCAAATTCTCCGTTCCCGCGCGGCGGCGGCGCTCCTGACCGCCGCCGAAAGAAGTTGGGCTGAGGTCGACATCGTCTCGAACCACCAGGGCGCCGATCCCCTGGGGTCCGCCGATCTTGTGTGCGGAAAGCGACAACATGTCGACCCCGAGGGCTTCGAAATCGATGTGCATTTTCCCCGCGGCCTGGACGGCGTCGCTGTGCACCAAGGCGCCGGCGCGGTGTGCTATTTCGGCGACCCGCGACACGGGTTGTACGACGCCGGTCTCATTATTGGCGAGCATGATTGATACGATAGTGGGCGATTCTGCTTGCACCACCTTATCCGCAAGCCGATCGAGCTCGCATCTCCCCAACTCATCGACCGGCAGATGATGTTCCGGCGATGCGGCGGACAACACCGAATCGTGTTCAATGGCAGAAACCAGAATCTGATCGCGCCCACTGCCCTTGAGCGCGAGATTATTCGCCTCGGTTCCGCCGCTGGTGAAGACTATCTGGTCCGCCGAAGCAAGCCCGACAAGTCTTGCAACCTGCTCGCGCGCCGTCTCTATGGCATTGCGCGCGCCGCGCCCGAAACTGTGCACCGATGAAGCGTTGCCAGCGATGCAAAACGCGGCCGCAACCGCCTCAGCAACCGCCGGCCGTACCGGGACCGTCGCATTGTGGTCCATATAGATGGGCTTTTCGCGCATCGGCACGATTTCACTCCGAGGCTACGGCGACGCATTGGATTCGGCTGCCTGCCGTGCGCCGCTGGCAAACATCTGCCATGAATAACCAACCTGGGAAACGAAAACCTCGACCGCCAGGTTGGTCCCAAATTCTCCGTGAACGGCGCCCCGAAGGCGTGTCGCCGCGGCACACGATTCGGTTCTCGCCCTCACGGGCGAGGTCGATGACCGCCACAGACACCGTTCGGCCGGTCTTCACATCAGGGCCATCTCGGCGGCGCATCAACTCGCCGCTTTTTCGCCTCCGACCTGCGCATCTTTGGCGGCCGCTTTGTCGCCGGCGGCACTGGTTGCCTCGGCTGCGTCAAGACGCGCCTGGAGAACGCTTATTTCGTGCCGCAGGTCCTCGATGGCGCGAACCATAGGATCGGGCAAATCGCTGAGCGGGGTGCCATAGGCGACGAAACGGTGTTGTCCTCTTTTGTCGCGCCGCATAACTACCCGGGACGGTATTCCGGTCACCGTGACACCGGCCGGCACCTCCTTGACGACCACTGAATTGGCGCCAATGCGCGCATCCTCCCCAATCTCGATCGGGCCAAGAATTTGCGCCCCAGAACCGACAATAACCCCGTCGCAAAGCGTCGGGTGCCGTTTTCGATCGCGCTGGGTATCGGAATCCACCGACGGCGCAATGCCGCCGAGCGTCACTCCATGGTACAAGGTCACGTTGTTCCCGATCTGCGAGGTCTCGCCAATGACGACGCCCATGCCATGATCAATGAACAGGCCTTTTCCGATGCGCGCGCCCGGATGAATTTCGATACCAGTGAAAAAACGGCCAATTTGCGAGATAAACCGTCCCGCCAGCCGCCACCCACGACGCCATGCGGCATGGGCAACACGGTGCAATACTAGGGCGTGAAATCCGGGATAGCACAGCACGACCTCGACCCAGGAGCGGGCGGCCGGGTCGCGGCTCATCATACCATCGATCTCGTCCCGAATTTGCTTGAACAAATTGGCTCTCGTAGAGATATTAGCGCTGCACCGAGCTTTGAAACCGACATAAACGCGGCTCTGGCAGCCGCGTTTTCGAGTCGTGATATAGATAGCACGACTACGCCGGTCAAGATTGGCGGTGCCGGGAATTCGAGCTGCGTCCGACCATTCCCGTACGCCATGTGGGGATCAACCTGCGCGGCACACGCCTGTATCAGGGCAACGAGGAACCTATGCCGGAAGTGATCATCAACGGCCCGGAAGGGCGGATCGAAGGCCGCTATCACCATGCCCGTCAGCCGGGCGCGCCTGTCGCCTTGCTGCTCCATCCCCACCCCGAGCACGGGGGAACGATGAACAACAAGGTGGTTTATCACCTGCATCACGTGTTCGTGCGCCGCGGCTTTTCGGTCTTGCGCTTTAATTTTCGCGGGGTCGGCCGTTCGCAGGGCGTTTTCGACCGTGGTGAGGGCGAACTTAGCGACGCCGCCTCCGCACTCGATTGGTTACAAAGCCAAAATGCCAACGCGGCCGGATGTTGGATTACCGGATTCTCATTCGGTGCATGGATCGGCATGCAGCTGCTCATGCGCCGTCCCGAGATCGAGGGGTTCATTTCGGTCGCGCCGCCCGCTCACACCTATGATTTCACCTTTCTCGCCCCGTGTCCGTCGTCGGGGCTTATTGTGCAAGGCGATCAGGACGAATTGGTGCCCCAGGAATCGGTGCAGAAACTGGTCGACAAGCTTTCGCTTCAAAAGGGAATCACGATCGACTACCAAACCATCAAGGGAGCGAACCACTTCTTTCACAACGACGGTATGCCTAAACTGATCAGAAGTGTCGAAAAATACCTTGACGCCAATCTCAAGTCGGCGGCCGCCTGAGGTCTCGGCGACGGGCCGGTTGGCGGTGTTTGTGACGATTGAATCCGCTCACGCGATATGGCCAATGCGAATCCGCCTTGGGGCACCGATCTGATAGGTGGGGCCCTTTGATATGACCAAACTCCGCTCCGAGTTCATGCAGGCCGTCAAAGAGCGTGGGTTCATCCACCAGTGCACGGATGAAGCGGAACTCGACTCACTGGCATACCAGGGCCCTCTGCCCGCCTATATCGGCTTCGACTGCACGGCCGACAGTCTTCATGTCGGCTCCCTGGTGCCGATCATGCTTCTCCGACTGCTGCAACGCTCGGGGCACAAGCCCATCGTCCTTATGGGCGGCGGCACGACTAAGATCGGCGACCCGTCGGGAAAGGATGAAAGCCGAAAGCTTCTCAGCGAAACCGAGATCGCGCGAAACATGACCGGCATCAAGCGGATATTCGAGCGCTTCTTGGAGTTTGGCGACGGCCCGACCGATGCCATCATGGTCAACAATGCGGAATGGCTCGATCGACTAGGATATGTTTCGTTCCTGCGCGAAATTGGCGGCTATTTCACAATCAACCGGATGTTGACTTTCGATAGCGTCAGGCTCCGGCTTGACCGAGAGCAGCCCCTCACCTTCCTCGAGTTTAACTACATGGTCCTCCAGGCTTACGATTTCCTTGAGCTTTCACGCCGCTACGATTGCGTTTTGCAAATGGGCGGTTCGGACCAATGGGGAAATATCATCAGCGGTGTCGAACTTGGACGACGGATCGACCAGCGGTCTTTGTTCGGCCTTACGTCACCACTGATTACCACGGCGTCCGGCGCAAAAATGGGCAAGACGGCGCAGGGTGCGGTTTGGCTCAATGCCGATCGTTTGAGCACATATGACTACTGGCAGTATTGGCGCAATACCGAGGACGCGGATGTCGGTCGTTTCCTTCGCCTCTTCACCGACCTCACGATCGATGAGATCGGTCGCCTCGAACATTTGGGCGGGAACGAAATAAACGAGGCAAAAAAGATTCTCGCAACGGAAGCAACGCGCTTGGCGCATGGCGACGCTGTGGCCCTCGAAGCGGCGGAGACCGCACGCCTGACATTCGAAGAAGGGACGTCAGGCGACGCATTGCCAAAAATCGACGTACCTGGCGCGGAACTGGAGACGGGGATTCCTGCATTCGCTCTGTTCTGCAAAGCCGGCCTGGCCAGCAGCAACGGCGAGGCGCGCCGCCTGATCGCCGGCGGGGGCGGGCGGCTGAACGATCAGAAGATTTCCGATTCAAACCGGATGGTAACGACGTCCGATCTCGGGCCCGATGGGGTATTGAAGCTCTCGGCGGGCCGCAAGCGTCATGCCCTCGTCGGCACGACCTGACCACTCAAGAGATCTATTTGTTGCGAGGTTCGTTCGCCCCGTCATAAGGATAGAGCGGTTTCTCATCCGAGTCCGAGGGGCCCGCGCCAGTCAAAATATCGCGCATGACCCCCGGCAAGAGGGCGGAAAGCGGGTTAACCGAAACCTCGGGAGTTTCCTGCGGCCCCGAGACCGAATAGGAAACGGCGAAAATGCCGCTGCCCTTTTCGCCAACCAGAATATTTCCGATGAGAGGGATATTGCCGAGCAGGCTGTTGAAGAAATAGGCCGGAACAATTGTCCCTTGGAACGCTATCCGATCCTTTTCGTCGTCGTAGGTTCCGTTCATCGTTAGGCCCAATGCAGAACCATGCGCGCGCCCGTTCGAAATTGTGTAGAGGTCGCCGACGGCATCGATGTCGCCCTCGAGGACATCGAAGTAGATTCCGCGTCCATTGAGAACATCGACAATACCGGTGAACGACGCCACCGTGAGAATCTGCGCCAGAATCGGCGCATCGACGGCATAAAAATCGATAATTTTGAGTTTGGCGGACAGAACTTGCTCGTCCTTGCTGTCATTGAACTGTCCGCTCAGGCTTAGTTTACCGCCTTCCAACGTATCGACAATTCCGAGTACCCGAAACAAATCGCCCGCATCCTCGGTCGAGGCCGACAGGAAGCGGATATTTCCGGTTGGTTCGATCGACATGCCAAAAATCTCGCCCCGTTTGGGCAATTTCATTTCGACATTCGCCGATTGAATAAACGTGCCGCGCCGTTGGACCGATAGCCGAAAATCGTCGACGAAGCGCTGTTCCTCAAAATTGAAATATAGCCTGCCAACCTCGGCCTGAATGTCGAGGTTGCCTTTCGTCTCTTCTTTGACGTCTGCGTCGGTTTCGTCGGTCTTATTGAACCACTCATCCATGATGTGCGTGAGGTCGAGGCTTTTGCCCGTGACCTTGAAACCGCTAAGGTTTCCGGATTCGAAATTGATCGTGCCGGCAATCTGAGTCTCCCCGGTCGATAACTCATCGATTGTCACCGACTGCACGCCATCCGAAGAAGGCGTAAATGTTGCGCCGCCGCGGGCAATCATGCCCCCTGACGTGAATTCGAAACGCTCGATTTCGACTGGTTTGGAATCCTCGAGTTTGAGCGTAAACTCCGCGTGTCCGGGCTCGCCCTCCCCTTTGGTCCAAGCGAGGACTGGAAAGGCCATACTCGAATCTGAGAAGTCACAGACAGCCGCCAAAGTCGCTCCACCTCCATGATAGGAAGTGTAGTGCAAATCGACCTTTGCCGACCCAGCCAGAAATGGCGACAATTCCGACGCGACCTCTTGCAGGGTTGCATCGTCGACAAAACCGGAGATCCTTACCTCGCTGACGGTTTCCGTGTCGGTAAAGTTTTCTGTCCAGTTGACATCGATCGGTTTTCCCGCGGCGGTCACGGTGCCGTCCGCGATCATCCGTTTCTCATCGACGTCGAGGGATAGATTGCCGTCCTCGACATCCACAGTATCGACCACGTCCGCCCACTTTAGCGCCGAGATCTTCGCCGCCGCTTTGGGATTCAATTCATCGACGCTAATCGCGTTCAGCAACGGAAAGGCGAGTCGCAAATGAATATTCGAATCGCCGCCAATTGTGGCCGGGTCGATGTCCATTTTTGATGCATAGCGAAGCGGCGGATTGTCGATCAGGGCTAGCGCCTGTGCGACCGGGCCGGCAACCGTCAGATCTATGGCCGCGTGTTCAGGCGGATTATCGAATCTGGTTATTCCGACCCGGCCACCCGCGACCACGAGATCGTCAATACCGCCGCTGTCGATAAAGATGTCGAAACGCTGGTCGTTGAACCGTGTCGTTCCTTCGACGTTTCGCACCGGCGGCATAGGGCGGAGATACTCAACCGTTACGCCGCTATATTTCATCGTGCCGTCGAGCCCGTCCACCCTGAAATTATCGAGGTCCGGGTCCAACGCTGTCAGCTTTCCCGTCGCCCGGACCTCATGAACGACGCCATCGCTCAAATTCTCCGTGATCCAGTCTCGGGCGCCCTCGCCGACGCCGAGCGGCCAAATGCGACCAAAATCATCGACCGGGAGATCGCTTAACGCGATGTCTGCATCGATAATGGGCGCCGACCGAAGGCCGTTGACCTCGCCGGCGATGACCAGCGCGGGTCCGCCGAGATCCACCAGAAGGTTATCGATTGCCACGCTGTCGAGGTTCTCGCCTAGGCGACCGCTCAATTGCACCGCCTCGACGCCCAATCCGTCGGGGTATAGATCCGGGCTGATGAAGCGACCGGGTCCGGACGACAAGTTGACCTCGATATCCACCACCTCCCCGGTTATGTCGACCGCGAACGACAAATCGCCGTCGAACGCGAAATCAAACGCCGTCAAATAGTCCAAGGCGTCTATTCGGTCGGCGAAGCTGGGCGGAACAAGATTGGCGAATCCTACGCCGAGGACCAGTGTCGCCAATTCGCGATTGTAGATACCGGATGCGTGAACCGTGGTGATTTCGCCGAGGAAATTGAGATTGAAATCGGCGTCTAGGCGAAGTCCAATCTTGTCGCGCTGTAGATCGATCGTGGCGTCGGGAACATCCCACACCATAGCGAATCGTTCGTCGACAACATTGACATCACCATTGATGATTCTCAGGTCGGTCAAATAGCCGCTCGGCTGATCGCGGTTGGGCTTTGCAGCTAGGCCAAGAATAAAATTCTTAACGGCCTCACTAGCCCCTTCATTTATCGGTTCGTTTTCACGTTCCGCCCCGCCAAGACCGAAGGAGATTTGTCCGTCCGCGCTGCGCCGCAAGCGAAGCTTCGGATCGATCAGAAACAGGCTTGTCGGGGCGAGATCACCGTACAGCAGGGCGCTTGCGCTCAACCCGATTTCGATCAACGGGATACTTGTAATCAATGTGCCGTCTTGCCGGAATAACTTGACGTTGTCGGCTTGGAGCGTCAGGGCCCTCGACCACCCGCCCCAAATCACTTCGAGGTCACCGAGTTTTAGGAAATATGAGTTGTCGGGCGATGCGAGGTCTTCCTCCAGATATGGAGCAAGAAAATCGATGGAGATCGGGCCGGTGGACAATCGCCATGCGGCCAAGCCCGCCAGAACCGCGACGCCGGCAAGGATGATTCCCAATACTTCCAGGGCGATTTTTGTCGTACGACGAATCACAATCGAGCAGTCCCCGCGTGCTCTTGACCGGTTCACTAGCATCGGCGAGTGTGCCGCAAAAGGAAGCCGGCTGGAATGGACATTTCGAATCTGCTGCCTGACCCCGCCATTCTACCCCTCCCGGCCGATCCGGAACGGGCCGCGCTGGGACGGGAGCGTTGGCGGGAAGCCGCGACAGGGTGCTCAGACGCCCAAATCGGCGGTTTGGCGATGGATTTTGACGGCGATCCGCTGGGCGGCAAAATTCTCGACGCCATATTCGGCAACAGTCCGTTTCTGGGCCGTTGCGCGGTTCAAGAACTACCGTTTTTGGTACGCTTTACCGAAGCCGACCCGCGCCTGGCCTTTGCAGCACTTGCCGACGATCTTCGCAAGCGTGGCTCTACGGTACAGAGTTCCTCCGAAATCGATCGCTTGCTACGAACCGCGAGGCGGCGAATGGCATTGCTCACCGGTATCTGCGATATCACCGGGCGATGGACGTTGGAACAAGTCGTTTCACATCTCTCCGCCTTCGCGGACGCTGCGGTCGGCGAGGCCGTCGCGTTCCACCTTAGAGAGACCGCAAAGGCAGGCGGCCTTAGGCTGGCCGACCCGAATGATCCGCAAACCGGTTCCGGCTTTATCGTCCTGGCAGTGGGAAAACTCGGTGCACAGGAGCTCAACTATTCGAGCGACATCGACCTGATCGTCCTGTTCGACGACGAAATCGTGGCGACGGACGAGCCCATCTCCCTTCAGAAAACCATGGTTCGTTTGACCCGAAACTTGATGCGGACCCTCGACGAACAAACAAAGGATGGATATGTCTTTCGAACCGACCTGAGACTGAGGCCGGATCCGGCTTCGACCCCATTGGCGGTTTCGGTCCGAGCCGCGGAAACCTATTACGAAAGTACCGGACAAAACTGGGAACGAGCAGCGATGATAAAGGCCCGTCCGATCGCCGGCGATTTCCGGGCGGGCAGTGCCTTTATCGATTATCTGACCCCATTCGTGTGGCGCAAGAACCTGGATTTCGCCGCCATCGAGGACATTCATTCCATCAAGCGCCAGATTCACGCTCACCGAGGAGGCGCCGACGTCGCGCTTCACGGCCACAATATCAAGCTCGGAAGAGGAGGTATCCGGGAGATCGAGTTTTTTGCGCAAACACAGCAATTGGTTTGGGGTGGTCGCAATCCCGATGTTCGGCTGCCCGCGACCTGCGACGCGCTGCGCGCTTTGGCCAGGGCCGGTCATATCAACGAGTCGGCAGCCGATATCTTGATCGACAGTTACCGTTTCTTGCGCCGAGTAGAACACCGCCTTCAAATGATCGACGATCGCCAGACCCAGACCTTGCCATCCGATGATGCCGGTTTGACCGCATTGGCGGTCTTCCTCGGCTATCCCGACGGCGAGGCGCTTGAGACGGCACTGCTCCAAAACATGCGTGCCGTCGAGGAGCAATATGCGCAGCTGTTCGAAGAGGCACCATCGCTAAGTGGGCCGGGCAATCTCGTTTTTACCGGCTCCGAAGACGATCCCGGCACACTCGCGACCCTTACCGAAATGGGCTATGCCGATCCGCGCTCGGTCGCAGCGGTCATTCGTGGCTGGCACCACGGCCGTTATCGGGCGACCCGCAACAACCGGACACGCCAGATTTTGACCGCCTTGATGCCGGCTCTGTTGTCGGCATTCTCAAAAACGGCAAATCCACTCGCGGCGTTGATGAAATTCGACGAGTTTCTCGCCCGCCTCCCCGCCGGCATACAGGTCTTCTCGTTGTTTCACTCCAATCCCGGTTTGATCGATTTGCTTGCCGAGATAATGGGCAGCGCCCCCCGGCTCGCCGATCATCTGAGCCGCAACGCCGGGCTCCTTGACGCTGTCTTGTCGGCGGATTTTTTCGACCCCCCACCGCCACGCGACGGACTTTCCGATCAACTTCACGCGGTGCTGTGGCGGGCCCGCGATTTTGAGGATGTCCTCGACCTTACACGCCGCTGGACCAAAGACTATGTCTTCCGTCTCGGCGTTCAAATGCTGCGCAATCGGTGCGATGCGGAGGTCGTTGGATACACACTCGCCGATATCGCCGATCTAAATATTGAAGCGCTCCAGGGTTATGTCGAAAAGGAATTTGCCCTCCAGCATGGCTCATTCGGGCAAGGCGGTATGGCGGTGATCGCGCTCGGCCGCCTCGGCGGTAGAGAAATGACTGTTACATCGGACCTCGACCTCATCTTCGTTTACGACGTGGGGAGCGAGGCGGAATCGATCGGTGGACCGAAGCCGCTCGCGCCAAGCCACTATTACGCGCGCTTGAGTCAAAGATTTCTCAGTTGCCTAACCGCGCCGACAGCGGAAGGAACGCTTTACGAAGTCGATATGCGGTTGCGGCCATCAGGCAACCAGGGGCCGATCGCATCCAGCCTCGACGCCTTTCGAACCTATCAGAGTGACACGGCTTGGACTTGGGAGCATATGGCATTGACGCGCGCGCGGGTGGTATCGGGGCCGCCAGCGCTTCGCGCCGCGATAGAGAAAATAATTGGAGCCACGCTGACGCGACCGCGACCGCCCGATGCGTTGCTCCATGACGTAGCCGAGATGCGGGTACGGATCGAAGGGGAACATCCGGCAGATTCGGTCTGGGATAGCAAGCATGTTCGCGGTGGTCTCGTCGATATCGAGTTCGTTGCTCAATATATGCAATTGCGCCACGCCGCCAACCAACCAGAGATATTGGCTACGAACACGATCGCAGCCTTGCAAAAAATAGGTGACGCCGGGCTAATCGACGCCGGCGACGCCGATACGCTCCGCGAAGCGTCCCATCTGTGGCACCAGATGCAGGGGTTGTTGCGGCTGACCCTTGATCTCGGTTTTGATCCGGAGGTGGCACCCCAGGGTCTCAAGGATACCCTGGCCAAGGCGGCGAACGCCGTTGACTTCGCGGACCTGGAGGTCAAATTGCAGAACACGGCGACACGCGTTCGGGCTATTTTTGACGATATTATTCAACGCCCGGCGGCCATGCTCGAAACCAAACCCACGGAGGAAGAACACCAATGACCGCCAAAGTCGGCAACCGTGCTCCCGATTTCACCCTCCCCGCGGACGGAAACGGTAAGATTAGTCTTTCGAAGCTCAGGGGACGAAATATCATTCTCTATTTCTACCCCAAGGACGATACTTCGGGATGTACCAAGGAGGCCTGTGCCTTTGCCGAGGCACTGCCCGACTTCTCCAAGATCAACGCAGAAATAGTCGGCGTCTCGAAAGACAGCGTCGCACGCCACGACAAGTTCAAGCAAAAGTACGATTTGCCCTTCACACTGGCCTCCGATGAAAGCGGGGCCGTATGTGAAGCATTTGGTGTCTGGGTCGAAAAGAGCATGTACGGACGGAAATACATGGGAATCGAACGCTCCACGTTTCTCATCGACGGCAAAGGCGTCATTCAGCGGGAATGGCGCAAAGTCAAGGTAACCGGCCATGTGGAGGAGGTACTGAAGGCGGCCCAGACGCTTTGAGCGAACCCCTATCCAAAGCCGCCCTTCGCATTCTTGAAACCGCTATAGCTTCACAAAAGGCGTGGTTGAGCCGCCGCACCGCCAAAGTTTGGCGGGCCGGAGGCCTCGATATGACCGGCGCCGCTTCTCCGAGTGAGCGACCCGCCCGTCCGGGACGGCCCGAACTACGCGCCCCCAGGGATATGCCGAGGCGACGAACCGGAAGCACCGTCGAGGGTCGAACGGCCCTGCTTCATGCGCTGGCCCATATCGAACTCAACGCTATCGATCTGGCCTGGGATCTGATCGCCCGGTTTGGTGACGAGGGCTTGCCGCGAGAATTCTTTGACGATTGGGTCGCCGTGGCCGACGACGAGGCCCGTCATTTTCAGCTTTTATGCCAACGTTTGGCCGATTTCGGCTGTGACTACGGCGACCTTCCCGCGCACGATGGTCTATGGCAGGCGGCCCAAGATACCGCCCATGACCTTCTGGCCCGCCTTTCTGTGGTGCCGATGGTGCTCGAGGCACGCGGGCTGGATGTCACACCGGCAATGATTTCGCGCATGAAAAAGTTCGGCGATGACAAGACGGCAGCGATACTCGAAACCATCTACGGCGACGAAATCCGTCATGTCGCCGTTGGCCGGAAATGGTTTGTCCGTCTCTGCGAAAAACGCATGCTGGATCCAATTCCGACCTGGCAAAGATTGGTTCGCAGTCACTTTCAGGGACAGATAAAGCCACCGTTCAATCGCGAGGCGCGGGACCTCGCAGGGTTGCCACCTACGTTCTACGAGCCGGTTGCCGCGGCGCCCGACTGAGCGCCTGCACCGACCCGCTGCGCCAAAGCCGCCTCGAGAAAAGCATCGAGTTCCCCGTTTAGCACCGCCTGGGTGTTGCCCGTTTCCACGTCTGTCCGCAAATCCTTAACCATTTGATAGGGGTGCAGGACATAGGAGCGTATCTGGTGGCCCCAGCCGATATCAGTTTTGGCTGAATGCTCCGCTTGGGCTGCTTCCTCTCGCTGTTTCAGTTCCATCTCGTAAAGCCGCGCCCTAAGCATCTTCATTGCTTCGGCGCGGTTGCGATGCTGTGATCGATCGTTTTGACACTGGACGACGATCCCGGTCGGCAGATGCGTAATTCGTACCGCACTGTCGGTCCGATTCACGTGCTGGCCACCGGCGCCGGAAGCTCGGTAGGTGTCGATGCGCAAATCCTTGTCTTGAACCTCGACTTCAATGTCGTCATCGATCGCCGGATAGACCCCAACCGATGCAAAACTCGTATGCCGACGCGACTGCGAGTCGAACGGTGAAATCCGGACCAGACGATGGACGCCGGTCTCCGTTTTCAGCCAACCATACGCATTGTGGCCGCCAATTTGCAGAGTTGCCGACTTGATCCCCGCCTCCTCGCCTGGGCTTTCGTCAACAGCCTCGACTTTGAAACCCCGCGTCTCGGCCCATCGCAGATACATGCGAAGCAACATTTCTGCCCAATCCTGAGATTCTGTGCCGCCGGCACCGGCATGAACCTCGAGATAGCAATCATTGGCATCCGCCTCGCCTGACAGAAGGCTTTCGAGCTCGTGCTTTGAGGCCCTTTGATGGAGCTTGCGCAGGGCAGTTTCGGCCTCGGCGATGATAGAGTCGTCCTCCTCAGCCTCGGCCAGCTCGATGAGCTCGCAATTGTCCGTGAACTCCCGTTCAAGATCAGAGAAAACACCCAGATCTTTCTCCACGCGAGTCCGCTCGCGCATGACGCGCTGCGCGGCTTCCGTATCGTTCCACAGGTCGGGATCTTCGGCGAGGCGGTTCAGTTCTTCGAGGCGCGTTTTCGACCCCTCGGGGTCAAAGATGCCTCCTTAGCAGTTCCAACGACTGCTTGATCTCATCGATAAGGCTCTGGAGTTCCGCGCGCATGGCGATCGCGGCATAACCCATGCCGGGGAATTAGTAAAGACCGCCTGTACCGGCTTGCCCCGAGGGCGCGGCGAGTGGGACCGGTCGGGCGGAGGATACGCCGGTCGCTGGATCGGAGGTTTGCAGGATGGCGGCCGGGGATCCGGGAACCGGTTCCGTACCCGGCTTGAAAGCCTCAAGAATCGAATCCGACGAGCCCGCGCGCACTACCTCACCGGTTGAGCGGCTGACATTCACGAGTCGAATACCGGGAGGAATGCGGAACGGGATTCCTGGCTGGTCGGCCAGTGCCGCCTTCATGAATTCTGTAAAGATCGGCGCCGAGACGCTCGAGCCGGTTTCCTTCGCGCCGAGGGATTTTGGTTCATCGAATCCGACGAAAACGCCGGCAACAAGGTCTGGCGAAAAACCGATAAACCAGGTGTCGAGACTGTCGTTCGTCGTCCCCGTTTTTCCGCCAATCGGTTTTCCTACCGCCCTTGCGCGGACGCCGGTGCCACGCTGGACGACCCCTTCCAGCATCGACACGACCTGATACGCGGTGGCAGGATCGGCGACCTGCTCGCGATCATCCATGATCGCCGGCACCGGCTGGTCGCTCCAGACCACATCACGGCACCCTTCGCAGGGCCTTTGATCGTACTTGTGTATGGTGGCGCCGCTGTTGTCCTGGATACGGTCGATAAGCGTCGGTTGAATGCGTTTGCCGCCGTTGACCAGCATCGCATAGGCGGTCGTCAGTTTCATCAATGTGGTCTCGCCGGACCCGAGCGCCATGGCGAGCACCGGCTCCATGTCGTTCTTGATGCCAAAAGTCGACGCGGTCTGGCTAATCTTGTCCATACCCACATACTGAGCGAGCCGCACGGTCATTAAATTCCGAGACTTTTCGATGCCAAGACGCAGCGGGCTGGGACCGTAGAAGCGATCGGTGTAGTTGGCCGGCTTCCATTTTCCCAATTCTTCGCCCTGGTCGATAACGATCGGCGCGTCGAGGATAATGTGCGCCGGCGTGAACCCGTTATCGAGGGCGGTAAAGTAGACAAACGGCTTGAACGCGGAACCGGGTTGGCGTTGCGCCTGGGTCGCTCTATTGAATTCGCTTTCCTCGAAGCTGACGCCGCCAGACATCGCGAGCACGCGCCCCGTATGCGGATCAATGGCGACAATTGCCCCATTGACATTGGGCACCTGCCTGAGCGCAAAAGTACCTTCCGGGTAGGCGTTCCCGTCAGAGTCTTCGGCCACGGGCTCGACCGCTACCACGTCACCTGGGTTCAACACGTCGCTGACGCGTTTTACCGCGGCGCCGACTTTCTGGTCGTCCAAGGCCGCTCTCGCCCATTTGACCTCGGCCAAAGGGATACCCGACTCGCTGCCATCGGCAAAGCCGATACGAGCTGATTCGGCGCTCGCTTCCAGTACGACCGCAAGCTGCCAAGGGTCGACCCCCGGCGCGACCTCGATCGCCGCGAGGGTTTCCGACCAGTGTTCGTCGATCTCGATCTGCGTCTCCGGCCCGCGCCACCCGTGTCGTCGATCATAGGTGACCAATCCGTTTCGTAGTGCGGATTCGGCTATTTTCTGTAGGCGTGGGCTAAGAGTGGTGTGCACGGAAAGACCCCCTCCATAGAGAACGTCTTCACCATAGCGGTCGTATAAATCCCGCCTTACTTCCTCGGCAAAATAGTTTGCTTTGACGAAAACCGAATCCTCACGCGAGGTGACTTCGAGCGAGTCCTGGGCCGCCGCCGACGCCTCTTCCTCGGTAACGAAGCCTTCGTCGAGCATGCGATCTATGACCCAGTTGCGGCGTTCGATCGCCTGTTCGAGTTTTCGTATCGGATGATAATTGCTCGGCGCCTTGGGCAAGGCCGCGAGATAGGCGGCCTCGGCGATAGTCAGCTCGTCGAGCGATTTGTTAAAGTAATTGAGCGCCGCGGCCGCCACACCATATGAGCCGGAGCCAAGATAGATAGCGTTGAGGTAAAGCTCCAGAATTCGATCCTTGGCATAGGTCTGCTCAATACGAAAGGCGAGGATCGCCTCCCGAATCTTGCGATCGATCGAGACCTCATTGGATAACAGGAAGTTCTTGGCGACCTGCTGGGTGATCGTCGACGCCCCGACCAAACGCCGTCCTTTCATGTAATTTTGTACATTTTGGAAAACCGCACGAACGATGCCGAGCGCGTCGATGCCCGAGTGCTGGTAGAAATTTTTGTCCTCGGCCGCGAGGAATGCATTGATGACCCTTTGCGGAATGGCATTAATCGGAACGTAGACTCGCTTTTCCGTGGCAAATTCCGCAAGGATTTGGCCATTGCCGGCGTGCACCCGCGTCATCGTCGGGGGGTCATAGCTCGCCAATTGATTATGTTCAGGGAGGCCGTCGCCGAAATAGGAATACGCGATGACAAGTCCGATAGCGGCGACCGCCACGGCGAAGAAACAAAAACTCATGAACCAGATTAAAAATCGCATGGCCGCTTATCTGCGCTCCCGGTCAGACCAAACCTGTCGGCTAATCTAGCGGAATTTTTGCGGAACAAATATGGCGTAGTTATGAACGCGCGAGGCGGAGTTTCTCGGCAAAATAACCCTCTACCGCGGCAACTATGGCCTCGGCGATTTTGTCGCGATGGGATTCGGTCCGCAGCAATTTCTCGTCGCCTCGATTTGACAGGTAGCCCAATTCGACCAATACCGACGGTATATCGGGAGCCTTGAGCACGGCAAATCCCGCGAATCGGTGGGTTCGTCGCAAAAGGGCAACCCTGCGGCCGAGCTCGCCGATCAGCAAGTTGGCAAATACCGCCGATCGATTCATGGTCTCCCGTTGAGCCAGTTCGATCAGGATATTGGTCACCTCGTGGTTCTCGGAGCTCAAATCGAACCCGGCAATTATGTCGGATTTATTTTCCTTCTCGGCCAAGGCCGCCGCCTCGGCGTCGGAGGCCGTTTCCGACAACGTATAAACCGAAACACCCCGGGTATTTCGCCGTGGGTGCGAATCGGCGTGGACCGAAATAAAAAGGTCAGCGCCCGATTTCCGCGCCACGGCAACTCTATCGCGTAGCTTAAGATAGATATCGCTGTTCCGAGTCATCACGACTCGATATCGCCCCGTCGCCTTCAATCGCTTGCCGATCTGACGCGCGGTGGCGAGTACGATTTCCTTTTCGCGGGCTCCGGACTTGCCGATCGTGCCAGGATCCGCGCCGCCATGGCCAGCATCGATCACGATTACCTTGGGTACGAAACGCCGCGGCTTGATCTTCGGTACCGGTATCGATGTCGCCGAGGCCCGCTGCTGTGGATTCGGTTTCGTGGCCGCTGGATTGGCGAGGTTAGGTTCGGCAAATTTCGTCGCGTCCAAAGGCGCCAGATCGACGACCAGTCGATGCGGAAATCCGCTAAGCGGCGGCAGCAGAAACGAATCCTTTATGCGGTATGGCCCATTCAAATCCAAAATGATACGCGACGTACCGCGTCTTAATTGGCCGAATTTCACCCCCGCGATGAGGCTTCTAGCAGGCGCTGGTTGCGCGGCGAGGTGCCAGTCCACCTCGGTCAGGTCGATAACGACCCGGTAGGGACTGGACAGGCGAAAAATATCAAATTCAACGGAGGTGGAAATATCAAGGACGAAACGGGTCTCCAAACCGTGCTGCCCGATTCGAAGGGCCATCGCGGATGGCGGTTCCGCTGCCGCGGCGGGTCGTAACATTGTCATCACGACCACTGCAATTAGAGCCAGCGCAAAAGCTTTCATGTCGCCCCAAGTCGTGCTCGTCGCGCATTCCAAGCTTGTCTTATATGCTGTTTTAGCCAAGAATATCAATACGTAATATCGAAAACTTAATGAACCGCTTCATAAATTTGCCCGTTTGCGGTTTACAAATCAACGATGGGTCTTGTATATCGACTGGAGTATTGTACATACATGAGAGTCACAGTCGGCCGATCCAGTGGGCATTGGGGAGGCGGCGCCGCGGCAGACGGACAATTACCACCAGCCCATGAGGTTGGTTAGATCCTGTCGCTGATGGCGCTAGGGACAGCGTGACAATGAGATTGAATCACGAAGCGGGCTGGCTGGTACGGCCTCGTTGACAACTGGTCTTCGCCCCCATTGAACCGTCGTTACATGCTTGAAGGCGGTGGAGGCATCTTCCATTCCGCTTCGTCCAAGATTAAGGCGAAAGGCTGTCGTTCGCCCAAACGACACCGAGCGCCGCGAGGACAACTTTATGGCGAAGAGAATGTTGGTTGACGCCTCGCACCCGGAGGAGACCCGGGTCGCGATCGTTAGCGGAAATCGACTTGAAGAACTCGACTTTGAAACCACCAACAAAGCACAGCTAAAAGGCAATATCTATCTCGCCAAGGTCACCCGTGTAGAACCGTCATTGCAAGCTGCTTTCGTAGATTACGGCGGCAATCGACACGGCTTTCTGGCCTTCAGCGAAATCCATCCTGACTATTACAAACTGCCGATTGCGGACCGCGAACGATTGTTGGCCGAGGAAGCCGCCATCGATCACAGTGACCATGCGGAGGACGACTCTGTCGCGCGGCCCGAGCAGGATTCCGAAGGCAGCGATGACCCGGGTAGCGGCGTTTCGGTCGAGCTCGTCGGTGGCGATGAAATCGACGACATGGGCGGACGCCGACGACGTCGCATCGACCGCTACAAGATCCAAGAGGTCATCAAACGAAGGCAAATTCTCCTGGTTCAAGTGGTCAAGGAGGAGCGCGGCAACAAAGGGGCCGCACTCACCACCTACATCTCCCTGGCCGGACGGTATTGTGTTTTGATGCCCAACACCGCGCGTGGCGGCGGTGTGTCGCGGAAGATCACGAGCCCTTCCGACCGCCGGCAGCTAAAGGGGTTCGTCGAGGATCTGGAAATACCCGAAGGGATGGCCGTGATCGTTCGCACCGCGGGTGCTGAACGCAGCAAGGCCGAAATCCGGCGCGACTATGAATATTTGGCTCGCACCTGGGAGGAAATCCGTAGCACGACCTTACAGTCGACGGCACCCGCGATGATCCATGAGGAGGCAAACCTCATCAAGCGATCGATCCGCGATCTTTACAGCCGAGATATCGATGAAATTTTGGTCGAAGGTACGGAAGGGTACCGTGTGGCCAAGGATTTCATGCGGAAATTGACTCCGAGCCACGCCAAACGCGTTCAGCCTTACCGCGACGAAACCATTCCATTGTTCCACCGCTACCAGGTCGAAAGCCAAATCGACAGCATTCACAGCCCGGTTATTCAGCTCAAGTCGGGTGGTTACATTGTCATGAATCCGACAGAGGCTTTGGTTTCGATCGATGTCAATTCGGGCAAGGCAACAAAGGAACGGCATATCGAGGAGACCGCCTACAAGACCAACTTGGAGGCGGCCGAGGAAATTGCTCGGCAACTTCGGCTGCGTGATCTCGCCGGTTTGATCGTTATCGATTTTATCGACATGGAAGACTCGCGCAATCAGACCGGCGTTGAACGCCGCCTAAAGGATGCACTAAGGGTGGATCGCGCGCGGATCCAGGTTGGCCGGATCAGCCCGTTCGGGCTGCTCGAAATGTCCCGCCAGCGACTCCGTCCCAGCCTTATCGAGACCAGCACTCGGCCATGTGCGCATTGCAATGGCCTCGGCTTCGTCCGTTCGACCGAATCGATGGCTCTTCACGCCCTGCGGGCGATCGAAGAGGAAGGGATTCGGCAACGGTGCAAAGAAATTTCGATTTACGTCCCGACCAATGTCACGCTCTATATTCTCAATCAAAAACGGCAGATATTGGCCGACATCGAGCAGCGATACGGCTTTCGCGTTTTTGTTTCGGCCGATGACAGCCTCATCCCGCCGGAATTGCGGATTGAGCGTTCGCAATTGATGGGCGACGACGGTCAATCGACTGACGAGCCGGCCCCAGCGCCGGCAACCGCCGAACCCGAGCGCGACAGTGATGGCAAAGAGCGGCGGCGGCGGCGGCCTCGACGCCGTAAACGGGACGGTGCCGACGAGCAGACAGAATCCCAGGCTGACACCGAAGACGCGCCAGGGGATGTCGAGGCGTCCTCGGAAGAGGATCGCACGAGTGACGAGTCCGAGGAATCGCTGCGCCGCAAACGACGGCGGGGCCGCCGAGGC
Source organism: Alphaproteobacteria bacterium (assembly GCA_024244705.1). Classification (NCBI taxonomy): domain Bacteria; kingdom Pseudomonadati; phylum Pseudomonadota; class Alphaproteobacteria; species Alphaproteobacteria bacterium. Next base: position 104,338 of record JAAEOK010000032.1, on the reverse strand, counting down.
GGACGCCGTCGCGGCCGGCAAAAGGCCGATGATGCGGCCCCCTCGGAAAGCTCCGAATCGGACAAGGCCGCTGCGCCGGCGAGTGAATCGACTCCGACATCCGGATCGGATGAAGCCCCGGTCGACGCCGTAGAATCGACGACTTCCGACAATGGCAAGCCGAAGGAGAGGCGCCGACGCCGGCGCGCCGCCAAGCCAGCGACAAAACGCGTCGATAATACCGATGCTGGCTCCGATGACAAAGATCCGGCAGCGAAGCCACCGGCTGTTCCGACAAAATCCAATGACGGCGAATCGGATTCACCGACAACCGCGGGGCGCGGGAGCTTCGAACAACCATCGGGACCGTCCTGGGATATTTCAGCGCCGGCGGCTCAGCCGATTCAAGACGTGAGCGAGGAGCCCATGACGGCTGCGCCCAAACGGGGTTGGTGGCGCCGCCTCACCGATGACTAACATTCGGTCGCGCTGATCGCATTTGGTTCCGGTCCGCGTCAGGCCATCCAGTCCTGGAGGCGGCGAGCAGCTTCGGCCATATCGGCGGTCGAACGTGCAAAGGAGAACCGCACGTAGGCATGGCCACGATGGGGATCAAAATCGGTTCCGGGCGTTGCCGCTATTCCGGTTTGAGCTAGCATTTGGCGGCAAAAGGCTTCGCTATCATTGGTCAGCCGCGACACATTCGCATAGATGTAAAAAGCGCCATCCGCCGAGGCCAAGTCGTCGAATCCCGCCTTTGGCAGTTCCTCAAGCAACAAAGCCCGGTTGGCCGCATACTTTTCGACGTTGTGGCCAAGTTCCGAATGGCAATCGAATGCCGCCACTGCCGCGATTTGCGATAGCGTCGGCGGCGAAATGAACAGGTTTTGCGCCAGACATTCAACGGCACGTTGGAGGTCGGAAGGCACAACCATCCAACCAAGGCGCCATCCGGTCATCGAGAAATACTTGGAAAAACTATTTACGATGATGGCGTTGTCGCTGTATGTCCGGGCGGTCGCCTGATCGACGACACCGAACGTGATGCCGTGATAGATTTCGTCCGAGACCAGCCGAATACCCTGGTCGTCGCAATAACGGCTGATGTCACGAAGCTCCTCCGGCCGCAACATTGTCCCGGTGGGATTGGATGGGCTGGCGATAATGAGCCCGTCGAGGCCGCCTTCGATCCGACGCAGATGTTCGACATGCGGTTGGAACCGGCTATCCGGGCCGGTCGGGATATTGACAACTTCCATACCGAGCGCGTTGAGAATATTGCGATATGCGGGATACCCCGGATCCGCGAGCGCCACCCTATCACCGCGGTCGAACGCGGCGAGGAACGACAGGACGAAGCCACCAGAGGACCCGGTTGTGACAAAGACTTGCTCCTGGGGCACGTCGATACCGTAGAAATCGCGGTAGTACTGGACAATGGCCGCGCGAAGCGAAGGCACGCCGCAGGCATCGGTATAGCCGAGGCGGTCCCCGCTCAACGCCGCTTGGGCGGCGGCGATCACACCAGCCGGCGCCCCCGTGGAAGGTTGGCCGACCTCGAGGTGAATAACGTCGCCGCCGGCGGCCTCGCGCTCATTGGCCGCACGCATCACGTCCATCACGATAAAGGGCGGGATCAGCCCCCGCGCGGCGACCTTGAGTGCCATTGAATTGCCATGAACTGCGGTGAATATCCGACCGCCGGTTTACACAATGTGTTGACCGCTGTCGACAATGCGTTGACGCCCATAATCGCGATGCCTAGTGTCACGCCGTGATAAAGCGCTTTGCCATCTATCTTTCCTGCGCAGCCCTCACCCTGAACCTGGTGTGGGTACCATTGGCGCGTGCGCAGGGCCTATCGCTGATCCGTGACGCCGAGATCGAGAATATCCTGTGGGCCTACACGGCACCGATCTTGCGCGTAGCGGGGATCGATCCAAATGCTGCAACGATCAACATCGTAGCCGACGATTCGCTCAATGCATTCGTCGCCGGCGGGCCGAATATATATCTGTTCACCGGTCTTTTACGGCGCTCCGACAGTCCGGAACAAACGATGGGTGTGATCGCGCACGAGGTAGGGCATATCGCGGGATCTCACGGAACCCGTACCCGCGACCTGATGAGTGATTTGCAAATTCAAGGCTTTATCACGATGATCCTCGGATTCGCGTTGGCGGCCGCATCGGGGCAAAGTGGCGCGGCCGGAGCCGCCACGCTCGGTGGCGCCGGATTGTCGACCAACGCGCTTCTCGCCCATTCGCGCGCGCAGGAATCGGCAGCCGATTCGGCCGGGCTCACTTATATGGACGATATCGGCGTGTCGGCGACCGGACTCTACGATTTCTTGAAGGTGCTCGAGAACGAGGAATATCTCGCCGTCGGCCGTCAATCGCCGTATTACCGGACCCATCCCGTCACACGCGAACGAATCAATTTCGTCGGCGAGCACGTGAGAAACTCGCCGACTTCCAATGCGCGTCTGCCGCAAAAATTCTACCTTTGGCACGAAATCATGCGGGCCAAACTAACGGCGTTTCTCGAGTCGCCGGGACGGGTCCTTCAAGTCTATCCGGAAACCGATAATTCCCTGCCGGCCCGATATGCCCGTGCGATCGCCTATTACAGGGTGCCCAACCTCAAGGAAGCCTTGCCGCGCATAGACGAACTCATCGCCGAGCATCCGAACAATCCCTATTTTCATGAGTTGAAGGGTCAGATGCTGTTCGAAAACGGTCGCGGTGGCGAGGCCGTTGGACCTTACAAGGAAGCGGTTGCGCTGCTGCCGCATTCGCCGCTACTGCGAACGCAATTGGCCCAAGTCTTGCTCGAATCCGGCGATCCGAAGCAAAATCTGGAGGCACTTTCCAACCTCAAGGAAGCGGCACGATACGACCACAGCAATGGCCTCACCTACCATCTGCTGTCGATTGCCTACGGCCGCGAAGGGAACATCGGCATGGCCGCCTTATCCATTGCCGAGAAGGCGCTGTTGGAAGGCGACAGGGACACGGCTATCAGCCAGGCCCAACGCGCGATGCACCTGCTTGACAATGGCTCGCTGAATTGGCTGCGAGCGGAACGGGTGATGAATGATGCCGAAGACCTGGACCGGACATGACGATCATGGAGAATCGTTCGATGAGAATGCTTAGGATAATTGCGGCCACGGCCTTGTTGGGCATTTCGGCGACGCCTGCCGCTCTTGCCCAGGAGGCGCAGTCGAAGGAATCAATCGAACAGATTGTTCGCGACTATCTGTTGACCAATCCGGAAATCATCGTCGAAGCGATGGAAGTGCTTCGCGCCCGCGAAAGCCAAGCCGAGGCCGTACAAAAGCGTGCGGCGATCGAAGACAACTACGATGCGATCGCCTACTCCGACGGCGATCCGATCGCCGGCAACCCGGACGGTGACGTCGTAATTGTCGAGTTTTTCGACTATCGTTGTCCGTATTGCAAACGTGTCGTTGATTCGCTGATCGAAGCCGTCGAGGATGATGGCAACGTTCGCTTGGTGTTCAAAGAATTTCCCATTCTTGGTCCGGAGTCGGCGCTGGCGGCACGCGCCGCATTGGCCGCTCGCATGCAGGACAAATATTTCGATTTCCATGTCGCCCTGATGAAATCGGAAACCCGCCTCAGCGAGGACAACGTGTTTGAGATCGCCGAATCGGTCGGGCTCGATACGGATCAACTCAAGGAAGACATGAAGTCGAGCGATGTGGAAGCCACGATCAATTCGACCTATGGCTTGGCCAACTCACTCGGAATTGGCGGAACGCCGGCATTCGTAGTCGGCCGTGAGATTGTCCCCGGCGCAATCGGCGTCGACGACATGAAACGGTATATCGCCGCGGCGCGCAGCAAAAGTTAACGGTCCTTTGGGGCGTCGGACTGCTTCAACGGTTGCGCGGCATCAAACGCTTCGAGCGCCATGCAAGCATCGAATATTGACATGACCGTGGGATAGTCCTGCAACGGACAATCGTAGCGCTTGGCGTTGAATATCTGAGGCACGAGACAGACATCGGCCATTGTCGGGCTATCGCCATGGCAGAATCGGCCGGTCCCCGCGGTCAACGTCAAGATTCGCTCAACACCCGAAAGTCCCAGTGCAATCCAGTGATGGTACCATTGGTCCCGTTCGGTCTCATCATGACCCATTTCGCCGGTCAGGTATTTGAGCACTCGTAGATTGTTGAGCGGATGAATGTCGCAGGCTATCGCCAACGCCAGTGACCTTACCCGAGCGCGCTCATCGGGCGTAGCAGGCAAGAGCGCCGGTTCTGGATAGGCCTCCTCGAGATATTCGAGAATTGCCAGCGATTGCGTGATCACGACACCGCCATCATCGAGCGTCGGCACTTGTTGCTGTGGATTGAGGGGAAGGTATCCGGGCTCGAACTGGTCGCCGTCGCGAAGATTGACAAAGATTGGGTCGTCTTCAAGCCCTTTGAGTCGGAGGGCGATTCGAACGCGAAACGACGCCGAGGAAAAATAAAACGTGTAGAGCTTCATAAATTGGACTCCGGTCGTGCTCGCCAAATGACTGGGAAGTGCGCGCAATCCATGGCATCGCCGGGCTTCAATCCATGGCCTTCGATCTGCGGCGAAACCAATCCCGGCCGTTCGGCAAATCGGGCGTCATCGCCCATCCATCGTGTTGCGTAGGCGCGCCGGCGGCGATGCGTGGCGGCGTTGCCCGGTGCGCCATGGATGGTCAAGGCATGAAAGACGATGCAGTCGCCAGGTTCCAAATCCCAAAACAGAAAATCGTGCGTATCGCGCGCGGAATCGAAATCCGGCATCGATTCGATCCCCTCCTCCTCGTCAGCGTAGTAATCTTCGCCGTCGACAAAGTAGCGTGGCGCGAACCATCGGCCCCAATTGTGGGACCCTGAAACGAAACGCACACAGGTGTCGCGGTCCACGGGATCAAGCGGCATCCAAATGCTGCACACCTGGCGGCCGTTGACAAAGTAATAGGGCTGGTCGTGATGCCACGGCGTCTTCTCACGCGTGCCGGGCTCCTTGATCAATAGGTGATCGTGATAGAAATTGACTTTCGCCGATCGCATCACCCGGCCGGCGATTTCGGCAGCGGGAGAATCGAAGGCGAAAGCACGAAATTGGGGAACCCGCTGCCACATGACGAGATCGCCGAAGAACCTGCCCGGCGCATCATCGGCGGAGTAGTCTTTCGCCAATGGGCCAGGATTGGCGAGTTCGCATTCGACACCTTGCGCAACCAAATCGACCCACTTGGAATCAAAGACGCCGCGCAGGCAAACCGCGCCTCGCGTTTCAAATTCCGAGATCAATTCTTCACTGACGACCGATGAAATCGATACCGACATCGCTGGCTCCCAACGCCAAGGCAGCCCGCGCAATTTACGCCGCAGGGTTCAGCTTTGCCACCCGTTGATCGATTGCACCAAATATCGATTGACCCGACTGATCGAACATTTCGATTCGCACAGTATCGCCAAACGACATGAACGGTGTCTTGGGTGCCCCACTTTCGATTTGCTCCTGCATGCGGCGCTCGGCGAGGCATGACGAACCGGCGCTGCGGTCGACGTTCGAAACGGTCCCGGAACCGACAATCGTACCCGCCGAAAGTCGGCGAGTCGCCGCGGCGTGCGCCACCAAGGTCGGGAAGTCAAAGGTCATATCGAGGCCGGCATTCGGCTGCCCAAAGAGTCGGCCGTTGAAGTGGGTAACCAGCGGCAGGTTGACCTTGCGTCCATCCCAAGCGGACCCCAATTCGTTCGGTGTCACCGCCACCGGTGAAAACGCGCTTGCCGGCTTGCCTTGAAAGAAGCCGAAACCCTTGGCCAATTCGCCGGGGATCAAATTTCTAAGGCTGACATCGTTGGCTAACATGATCAGCTTGATATGATCTGCTGCTGCATCGGCATCGACCGCCATCGGCACATCGTCGGTAACCACCGCGACTTCGGATTCGAAATCGATGCCGTGTTCCTCGCTGCCCGCAACGATATCATCGGTCGGCCCGAGAAACCCGTCCGAGCCGCCCTGGTACATGAGTGGGTTGATCCAAAAATCGGCCGGCATTTCGGCGCCTCGAGCCTTTCGCACCAATTCGACATGGTTCACATAGGCGCTGCCGTCGGCCCATTGATAGGCGCGTGGCAACGGCGAGGCCATTGCGGATCGATCGAAAATCTCGGCATTCGATACTTTGCCGTCATTAAGTGATCGATAGAGCGCCGCGAGCTCGGGCGCGGCCTCTTTCCAATCCTCGATCGCGGACTGCAAGGTCGGGGCGACTTGAGGAACGGGGACGCACCGCGAAAGATCACCGGCGACCACGACAAGTTCGCCGTCGCGGCTATCGGTTTTGCGCGAACCAAGTTTCATCCCTCGTTCCCCGTCTTCCACGAATCGACATAGCCGCTCCATTCGACGGTCGTTGCGGCCGGATCGATAACCACCTCGTCGCGGGTATCGATCATGACTGCCACCTCGTCGGTTTCTTTCCTGGCGTGCTTGGCGCCGGCCTGGAACGCCTTTGGATGCGGCCCGTGCGCGAATCCGCAGGGATGCACCGTCATCATCCCGGGATGAATGTTGTCGCGACTGAAGAACTCGCCACGGTGGTAGAAAATGATCTCGTCGTAGTCGTCATTGTTATGGAAGAAGGGAACCTTCAGCGCACCCGGATCGCTTTCAATCGGGCGCGGGCAAAACGTACAAACGACGAAACGTCCGGCAAGGAACGTCGTATGTGCGGATGGCGGCACATGATAGCGATGGCTCATCAGCGGGCGAATATGACGCCAATTGATTCGTACCGGCACCAAATCGCCATGCCAACCGACGGCGTCCAGAGGATTGAAGGGAAAGGTGACGGTACTCAGCGCGTTGCGCCGTTTGATCACGACCTTCCATTCCTGCTCACCTTGCTGAGCGCGAAATGGGTCGTCGATTGCGGGCAGATCGAGGATCGCGGGGTCGAAAATCGCATGGCGCCCGACCATGCCCTTGTCCGGCAGCCGGTAACTGTCATTGGTCGCTTCGATCAACAGCGCCACCATCGGCTCGCGGGCATCGACTCGCCACATCGTGCCACGCGGCAGCATGACATAATCGCCCTCGCCGATTTCGAGATGTCCATAGTCGCAAAACAGATCCCCCGCGCCCTCATGTACGAATATCAAATCGTCACCATCCGCGTTTCGAACCAAATGATTCATCGCGCCGGCGATCCGCCACAGGCGCATTCGGACGTGGGCGTTGTGCAGGATTTCGCAGGCGTCCCAGGGTGAATTCGACACCGCGCTAAGCTTCGAAAGGTCGAAGGCGCGGGGCCGAAGCGGACCTTCCCAGTCCACCCAGGCGGTCGGCGGATGGGTGTGGTGCATGTGCGTGGCGGGTCCGAAAAAGCCTTCCTTGCCGAGTTCCCTTTCGTAGGTTCCCTCGGGCAGGTCCGCATGAGCCTGGCGCGACGCCGTACCTTCGACACGCGGTAGCGTAATCCACTGCTTCATATCGCACTCCCACTCATCCAAAACACAGGGTTGCCGCTCATACGAATGAATCGTAATATAGTTTCAATTGAAACTAATTCCAAGTATCAATGACGATGACAAACTCGGATCTCCATCTCGACGATTTCCTGCCCTACCGCTTGTCGGTGCTGACCAACACGGTCAGTGGCGCGATCGCCAAGATTTATGCAGAACGGTTTGGTGTCACCGTCGCGGAGTGGCGGGTAATGGCAGTCCTGGGTATGACCAGCGATTTGGCTGCCAACGAGATATGCCGGCGGACCGCCATGGATAAAGTTCGCGTCAGCCGGGCCGTCGGTCGAATGCTGTCGCGCCAACTGATCGAGCGTCGCATCGACGATCGAGACCGGCGCCGTTCGAAACTTCGCCTTTCGAAGAAAGGTCGCCGCATTTATGCGGAAATCGTTCCGTTCGCACGATACATCGAGACGCAGTTGTTGACCGTGTTGACCGAGTCGGAGACCAGCCAACTCGACGGCATCCTTAACAAGCTGCAGCGGCGCGCCGGCGAGCTCGGCCGGGTAACCTAGCCCGCTCAATGCTTTACCCCACACCTGAACCCGGCCCCACTTGGCAACGTTAACTAATTGTTAACGCTTCGTTAACTATTTCAGTTGAATCCTTAAAAAAGTGTTAACGAAGGTTTAATTGGTTAACAATAGTAGTGTTAACGAAGGTTTAATTGGTTAACAATAATCATGCCTACCAGGGGACGTCCGAACGGTGAAGGCTGAAGGGTCGGAACGCTTTACGGAATTGAATTCCAACGAGAACGAAGAAATCGCTCGCCGCGCGGACAGCTTGAGCTCCCCTAAAGAGCGTCGTCGGCAGGCCGGATCCGGTTCATCCGACGACTTGTATCGACGAGATCGGGAGAATCAATCCATGACCGTAATACGCAAACCAGCCTACGAAGAATTTCGCGGCGCACTGCGAGAGATCGAACGAAACGAACGGGTAAACGACCCCACCGTTGTCGAAGCCCTACCCGTCCACGACGACGGTTCCGTCCACCCTCTGAACCGCACATACACCGAGCTGGAAACCCGCTTCGACAGCCAAGAGCGAATCCTGTGGTGCTATTTCAAACAACGGCACCGGCCGAGCTTCACCTTTCAACTTCTGGATGACATCGCAGAAGTTCAAAACGAACTCAAGAAAGTGTTCAAGGCGCCCGATGTGGAGCGAGACCCACCGGTTCGATTCGCGGTGTGGACCACGGAGACGCCCGGCATTTGGAATCTTGGCGGCGACCTGAAACTCTTGGTCGAATTGATCCGCGCCGGCGATCGAGAGGCCGTCGAGCGCTATGCGCAGCATACGACGGAACGCGTCTATCAAAATACGACCAGTATGGGGTTGCCATTGGTGACCGTCGCACTGATCAAGGGCGACGCGCTCGGCGGCGGGTTCGAAGCGGCTCTATCCTGCAATCTGCTGATCGCCGAACGTAGTGCAAAGTTTGGCCTGCCCGAAGTGATGTTCAATCTGTTCCCGGGTATGGGCGCATATAGTTTGCTGGCCCGCAAAATCGATCCGGTACAAGCAGAGCGGATGATCTTCTCGGGCCGCGTCTACAGCGCTGAAGAGCTCTACCAGCTGGGTGTCATCGACATCCTCGTCGAGGACGGAGAAGGCGATATGGCGGTCTACGAGCATATCGACAAAAACGGTCGAATGCTCAATGCGCATCGCGCAATTTACAAGGTTCGCCATCGCGTCAACCCAGTCACGAGGGGTGAATTAATGGACATCGCCACGATTTGGGTCGATGCCGCGATGAACCTAGAAGAGCAAGATCTGCGGCGGATGGAGCGTCTGGTTAACGCACAGGATCGCCGCTGGCAGAAATTGCACCGTTGAGCCAGAAGCAATATGGCCACCCGAGCGGCGACGCCGCTCTAGGAGGCTGACACGACCCGCTGGTGACGACACGACATTGCCGTACGGCTTGGCGCACGTTCGATTTCTGGGGACGGGCGCTGGGCCGAGCGACAACCCCGATCTCGCCGTGTTGTCGCCAGCGGGTTCTTTTTAGTGCGGTTTGAATTCCTTTTTCGCGACCCCGTTGGCGACGACGATGAGTTCCTGCCGCGCGCGACGAAACTCTTCTTTGAACTGGGCAACGTACTCCGACCCTCGGGCGCGCATATCCTGGGGACTGATACCGCTAATCTCCATACATAGATTGAATATACGCATGGCGCCGATATTGGCGCTACTGCTACGCAGCGCGTGTACGTGATCGCGAAACCCGCGCACATCCAGCTTTTCATATGCCCGCTCCATCTCTTCGAGAGCGAATTCGGCGTCTTCGATAAAATCCTGAACGACTTCGGCAACAAACTTGTCGTCACCTGCGAGCTGTCGAAGGTTTTCGATGGTGCCGATCTCTATCGCAGGCTCACTTCCGGCATGGAACCTGGGGTGAGTCGTGACCTTTTCCACGGACGAAACCGGCGAATCGGTTTCCGGTTCGGGCACGGGTTCCTCGGGCACCAATCTGTCGATGAGAGCAAGTAGTTGTGCGGCCTCGACCGGCTTGGTCTGGAATGCGTCCATGCCCGCTTCCTCACAAGCCTCTTGCGTTTCCGGGGTGGCATCCGCGCTGAGCGCAACGATCGGTACATGGGGCGCGCCAAGATTTGTGAATCTGAACATCTTTGCCGCTTCGATACCATTCATTGTCGGCATGTTTACGTCCATGAACACGATATCGAAGGTATGCGCCTCGAGCAGGTCCAACGCCTCTTCTCCATTCGCGGCAACCATACAGTCGTGACCCGCACGCTCGAGGATTTTCGACAAAACGCGGCGGTTTGTTCGATTGTCCTCCGCTACCATCACATTGAGCTTACGGCTCGTTTGGGCCGCCAGCGCGTTTGCACGTTCGCCAAACGGGCTGGCGGCCAAACCGCCGGCCTGTGCCGCATGCAGGGCATTGAATAGCTGCTGCGGATCAAGCGCATCTTCGATCAACGCGATGGCGTCACCGGTAATCCAATCATTACGTATGAAATCGCGTTCGAGAGGCGCCACGATAATTGTCGCGACGCGGTTCGCGCCCGCCTTGTCACGGAGGATAGTGGTAAATTGAGACAGACCCAGCCCCAACCCCACCTCGTCGGCTATTACGATAGTACGTCCAGATTGGCCGCCGATATTTTGGCGGGAGCTGGCCAGGGGATCATAAGGATTGTCGGAAACGACCGCGTGAAGACCAAGCCTATAGACCGCCTCCGCCATGCGGCGTGCGGCGATATGATCGGTCGAGACTATAACGACCCGATCTTCATTGAACTTCAGTGATTGATGATCGGCCGCCTTCAGCGGTTGTTTGGTGACATCAATGGTGAACCAAAAGATGCTGCCCTGTCCCTCGTCGCTTTCAACACCGATACGTCCATCCATCGTTTCGATGAGTTGCTTGGATATCGCCAATCCTAATCCGGTTCCGCCGAACCTGCGATTTACGGATTCATCGGCCTGGGTGAAGCTGTCAAAAATGTGCTCGAGCTTGTCCGATGCAATTCCAATTCCCGTATCCCGCACCTCGATACGCACACGAACTTTTTCGAAACTCTCTTCAACCGCATTGGCAACAATGTCGACCGCGCCGGTTTCGGTGAACTTCAACGCGTTGGCGACCAAGTTGACGAGAATTTCGTGGAGGTGCTGGGCATCCCCGCACAGCAAATAGGGGGTCTTCGCGGTGACGTGAACGCCGAGTCTGATATCCTTGCCCTGCGTTTGCTGAGCCAGCATGTTGCGCACGCCAGCCATCATTTCGTGAAGATCGAAGTCGACATTCTCGGTTGTCATTTTGCCGGCTTCGATCTTGGAAAAATCGAGAATGTCGTTGATCAAAGACAGCAGCGAACGTGCGGACGTCTTGATCGTCGCCGCCATTTCGCTTTGTTCGCGATCGAGATGGGTGTCACGCAACACATCGCTCATGCCTATTACCGCATTGAGCGGCGTGCGAAGTTCATGGCTCATCGTCGCGAGGAACCGGCTCTTGGCGCGATTGGCTTCTTCCGCCTGCGCCTTCGCATCGCTGAGCTTCTTGATCAATGTCGAGACATAGGCGGGCAGTGCGACAAGAGCGACGAGCAATCCGACCGATACCGTCATGTTCGCCGACCAAAACGGCGTCTCGATTACGACGAATGTGAATCCGACAAGGCTGAGGATCGCAGAGGCTAGTAGATAGCTTCGGCCATATCGGAAACCGTTACCGAACGTGACCCACAAATAGACCCCATACCACGGCGCCATCACGTCGCCACCGGCAAAAAGCACTGCCGAAAGCACGGTATTATCGGCGGCGATTCCTATGCCGCGGCGTAACGCCGATTTTTCAGGGCGGTAAAGCAGGTGGAGAAACAGGAGCCAGGCCAGCAGCTGGAGGCAAAGGCCTGCCCCCATGACCGCGTCGAGCGAGCGGACCGCGTCGGGCGTCATGTGGCCGGCGCCCAATAGCGCGATCAGGTAGATCAGGATGACCACCACCATGCCGACGCGAATCAGGATCTGTTCGTGTTCGGAATCGGGGCGTTTCTGAAATTGTTCGCCAATACGGCGCAGTCCGAGTCGGGATACACGGTAGACCACCGCCAATGGCGCGGCGACCAGGCCCGCCAATAAGACCAGAGGCGGCCACATCGGCCAGCTCCAATCGTCCCTAACGAGTACGAAATAGACCAATACGGATATGGAAAAAATCGAAGAAAACGCGAGCAATAAGGTGATAACGATCAATCGGCGGTCCGAACGCCGTTGGCCGGCTTCGCTTTTGGCGGAGCGTGACGCCTTGCTTTTAAAGGCCAGTTTGCCCATGAACGCGACTTTGCACTAGGTCGTTGCAACCCGGAGCCAATATCGACACATCGGCTTGCAAAAGGCTTAACCCCTTCCGCGATTCGACATTACCACACTTGCCTATCTACAATAAGTCTTGTGGGTAATGCTAGTCCCACACACAATCTATTGTGTGTTCTTCGACCGACGCATCAGCCGGGCCGCAGGGAATGCGATGGTGACGGTCGTCCCCTTCCCCTTCGAACTGGATATATCCAGCCGGCCGTCGTGAAGTTCCAGCAAACCGATGGCGAGCGGGAGTCCGAGGCCGGTGCCATGGAATTTTCGCGCCATCGAACTCTCGACTTGACCGAAGCGCGAGGTCGCGATCTTGATTTCCTCATCGGTCATTCCGATGCCGCTATCCGAGACATCGATACAAAGCTCACCGCCGCGTTCGAGACTGGCGCCTATGCCGACTTCGCCGCCCTTTTCGGTAAACTTGAGAGCATTCGAAAGGATGTTCAGGAGGACCTGCTTGAGATGGCGCGCATCGATACGCAGAGTCGGCAGCGCATTGGCGACCGTGATCGCGATTTCGATGCCCGCCTCCTGTGACCGCGGTTTGACAAGGCGAACGACGCTGTCTATCGCCTCGGCGATTCCGACTTCTTCCTCAAAAACGTCGAGCTTGCCGGCCTCGATCTTCGAGACGTCGAGAATATCGTTGATGATATCCAGCAGGTGGGTCGCGCTGTCGCCGATGTCACGCGCATATTCGCGATATCGCGGACTGCCGATCGGACCAAGCGTTTCTGTCGTCATGATTTCCGCAAAGCCGATGATTGCGTTCAACGGGGTTCGCAGTTCGTGGCTCATGTTGGCGAGGAATTCCGTCTTCGACCTATTGGCCGCCACCGCGGCATCCTTGGCTTCCTTGAGTTCCTCTTCCGCTGCTTTGCGTTCGGTAATATCGAGCGACACAGTCACCACGTTGGTGACCTGTCCGGCGGCATCTTTCAATGGCGATTTGGTCGTCAGAAGGACCCGCGACGACCCATCACGGGCGGTATAGGTTTCCTCGATCCGGGGCACTGTCTCGCCGGTTTTGAAAACTTCGCGGTCGAGTTCCATGTTGCGAAGACCATATTCCTTGCCGAACAGGTCTATGGCCGTACGGTCCACCGCCTCCGCCGGGGTGATGCCCAGCTGCTCCGCTTGGAAGCTGTTCATGAATATGTAGTTCGACTTGCTATCGCAGGCGCTGATCATCGCCGGTACAGCGTTTATGACGCGCCGCAGCGTTTCCTGACTTTCCCGCAGCGCGACCTTGTGCTCGCGCTCGTTGGTCATCAAGCGCTGTTCCAACGACACGGCACGGTTCTTGATGATTTGTTGCTGGCGGCGAAGCGTCAGCAGATTCTTCGCTCGCGCTTGAAACTCATTGTGGTCGATCGGACTCAGCAGGAAGTCCGTGGCCCCCGCCTCCAGCGCCTCATAGCGGAAATTTCGATCCTCGTAGATTGTGACGACGATAGCCGGGACGTCATAGCACATAGGCAATTTGCGGAACGCCCGGACGAATTCGGCGCCGTTCATGGCACCCATTTTGAAATCGGTAACCACGAGGTCCGGAATGTTGTCCTCGACCCACTCGAGCGCGGCTTCCGGCGACGCGAACGCCTCCACGCGCCCGCCTGGCTCGACCACCTTCGCCAAGCGCGTCAAAATGTTCCGGTTCGTTGCCCGGTCGTCGATGATAACTATTGTCGGCATCGCCGAGAACTGACCCCCGTTCCCCCGTTCGACATATGATTTAAATTATCGTTATCTTTCTCACAAATCAGCCACATTAAAGGCTGCAATTATTAACACTGTGTTAACCCTTTTCGACTGCCGAGGAAAAGCATTTTCGTAATCGTCCATGGAAACTGGGCGAAATTCCGACGTTCATTGCGTTCGCGCCGCTGTTCATGCTAACGCTGTGGTCAGGGGAATTCCGTGGGCGCGACGCCGTGACAGCCACAAACACTGTTCTCATTATCAATGGCCCAAATCTCAACATGCTCGGGGCTCGCGAGCCGGAGATCTATGGCACGGTGACGCTGCCGGATATCGAGTCGATGTGCCAAAACCACGGCAAAACGCTGGGATTTGATGTCGACTTTCGACAAAGCAATGCCGAATCGGACCTAATCAGCTGGATTCAGGACATCGACATTCAGGTCGCCGGACTAATCATCAACGCGGGCGCTTATACCCACACTTCGATCGCCCTGCTCGATGCACTCAAAACCATCAATCGACCAATTATCGAAGTCCATCTCTCGAATGTTTACAGCCGGGAAACCTTTCGCCACCGCTCATACATATCGCCGGCGGCGACCGGGACGATCTGCGGATTTGGTCCGTATGGCTATGTCATGGCATTGGACGCGCTTGCCGATCAGCTGAGGTCGGGGGAAGACACCGGATGACCAACACCAAAGACATTGCGCTGATCGTTCGCGAACTTGCCGCGCTTCTCGACGAAACCGGCTTGAACGAAATCGAGTACGGCCGGGAAGATTGGCACATTCGAATCGCCAAGGGCGGCATAGCGGCGACGACGATGACGCATCTAACCCCGACCGCCGCGGCCTCCGCCTCTGTGGCCTTACCTGAAAGTGGTGCGGCCGGCGATACGGAAGGCATACCGGCCGGTGCCCTGACATCACCGATGGTCGGGACCGTGTACCTCCGACCGGATCCCGACGAGGCTGCCTTTATTGACGTCGGGGATGAGGTCCGAGAGGGTCAGACGTTGCTGCTTATCGAGGCGATGAAAACGTTCAACGAAATTAGGGCGCCACGATCAGGCCGGATAAGCAAAATCCTGGTCGAAGATGGCAGTCCGGTCGAATTCGGCGACCCACTGCTGATCTTGTCATGACGGTGTACGAATGTTCGAGAAGGTGCTGATCGCCAATCGCGGCGAAACGGCGCTGCGCATTCATCGGGCCTGCAAGGAGATGGGTATCCAGACGGTTGTCGTTCATTCGACAGCCGATTCCGATGCCATGCACGTACGCTTGGCTGATGAAAGCGTGTGTATCGGGCCACCAGCCGCGCGCGACAGCTATTTGAACGTGCCCGCGATTCTTTCCGCCGCGACGATTACCGGCGCCGACGCCATCCATCCGGGATATGGCTTTCTGTCGGAAAACGCCAATTTCGCGGGTATCGTTGAGGAACACGGGTTTAGGTTCATTGGCCCCACCGCCGAACACATTCGAGTGATGGGCGACAAGGTGGCGGCCAAGCAAATGATGGCAGAATCGGGCGTACCGGTCGTCCCAGGCTCGGACGGCGCGGTCGCCTCAGCCGAGGACGTCGCCGCACTGGCTGGCGAAATGGGCTGTCCAATCCTTATCAAGGCCGCCGCGGGCGGCGGCGGCCGCGGTATGAAGGTCGCGTGGACGGAAGACGAAATCGAGAGCGCATTTGATTTGGCCCGCAGCGAGGCCCGCGCGGCTTTTGGCGACGACACCGTCTATGTCGAAAAATATCTCGACCGGCCGCGCCATATCGAAGTGCAGATCCTGGCCGATCAAAGCGGCAGGGTGGTCCACCTCGGCGAACGCGATTGCTCCGTACAGCGCCGCCACCAAAAGGTGATCGAAGAGACGCCGTCACCGGCGCTGAACGCCTCTGTGCGCGCGGAAGTCGGACGAATTGCGTGCGCCGCCATCGAAAACCTTGGCTATCGCAACGCCGGCACGCTTGAATTCGTCTACCAAAACAATGAATTCTATTTCATTGAGATGAACACACGTCTCCAGGTCGAGCACGGCATAACGGAGATGATTACCGGTATCGATATCGTCCGTGAACAGATCCGGATCGCGGCCGGGCTTGATCTCAACCTTACCCAACAGGAAATCGTCTTCGACGGGCATTCGATAGAGTGCCGTATCAACGCCGAGAATCCTGAAACCTTCGCTCCATCGCCGGGCCGCATCAACGAATACCATCCGCCCGGCGGTCTCGGCGTGCGCATCGATTCGGCCCTCTATTCCGGCTACACCGTACCACCCTATTATGACAGTATGGTCGCCAAGCTGATCGTCCACGGCAGAACGCGCAATGAATGCCTGATGCGAATGCGGCGCGCGCTCGACGAGTATGTTATTGGCGGCATTGAGACGACGCTGCCGTTGCTGCGACAAATCATTTCAGAGCAAGATTTTCTAAACGGGGATTATGATGTTCACTGGTTGGAGAAACTGGTCGGGCTGAAGAGATAAAATGATATGACCGGACTTACACCGGAATTGCTGTTGCAGGCCTACAGCGTCGGCGTATTTCCGATGGCGGAAAGCCGTCATGCGTCATTTCTCTATTGGATCGACCCCGAACGCCGCGGAATTTTGCCGCTCGACGGCGTTCATATTCCCCACAAGCTTCGACGCACCTTACGCCGCGGCGGCTTTGCGGTGACTTGCGATACCGCCTTCGATCAAGTCATCGAGATGTGTGCGGAGCCGACCATGAAACGGCCCGACACCTGGATCAACGACGAGATCCTTCACCTTTACAAACGGCTGTTCGAGCTGGGCCATGCGCACAGCGTCGAGTGTTGGCAGGGATCGAAATTGGTCGGCGGGCTCTATGGGGTCTCAATCCGCGCCGCATTCTTCGGCGAAAGCATGTTTTCGCGTGCCACGGACGCGTCAAAGGTCGCCCTGATTCACCTCGTCGCGCGACTGCGCAAGGGAGAGTATGAACTACTCGACAGTCAGTTCATTACCGACCATTTGAGGCAGTTTGGAGCGGTCGAGGTGGCGCGAACAAAATATCAAGCGATCCTGCATTCCGCTCTGGGTCGCGATGCAACCTTTCATTCCGAGCTATCGGACGCCGAATTTTCAGCATTCTTGCAGTCAAGCACCCAGACGACATAGACCGGGTGCTCGAGCGCGGAAAGCCCGGGACTGGAGGCGAACATCCAGCCGCTGAAGAGGTCGACCCGTTCCTGGCCGGGTTTGGTATCGCTGATTTCAACGAATGCCGCGCTTTCCGGAGGCTCCTCCGGCGGGCGCTTGTCACAGGCGCGTGGCGTAATGTGGAGCGAACCGAATTCGGTCGTCTCGTTGACCGGTGCTTCGATCGTCGAAACCCGCGCCGTTATCTTGTCCAGCCCCTGAAGAATGGTGACGTCGTAGCGATCCGCTACGGCTATACGCGGCCACACTAGGGTCGCGGCGGCGACAAATCCGAGCGCCCAGAAAAACAATCGGCCGTTTTCATGCATCGCGATTGCCGCTGGCATAGGGATTTTCGAGAGCCTCGACCATGCCGCGAAGAACCTCGCGAAATTGGTCCTCGTCACACCCCATGAGAATCGCATCTTCAAACGCATCCTGGCAGGACTGGAATATCTCCTCGAGATTCTCATTTAGAACTTTGATCTTTTCGAGGCACGATACCGGCTCGCCGTCCTTGGTCAGCCAGATTGGCAATTCTGCGTCCTTGGTTTTGGTAATCATCTTCTCAGCCGTCGTTGGCGCGCGAAATCGAAATAGGATATGGGTTCAATAGCGCGCCAATCCAAGGGCCTCAAGACCCAACGGCTTTCGCTAGTGGGGCTTGATGGCGGCAAATCGCAAGCGCACATAATCGGCGGTCCAATTGCCGGCCGCGTCGCACAGAGCGGAACGCAGCTCGCTGCGGACTTCGGCGATGTAGGCGACATGGTGATCGGGATCGAGAGAGGCGAGAAACGGCTCGGCAAAAGTCTCGAACCAGCCCGCGATATCGCCGGGCAGCGGCGTCGGGCGCGGGATAAGGTCAATCTGACGGACCTCAAAACCGTGCTGCTCAAGCAGGGTCCGGTATTCCCCGACTGTAGGGAAATACCACGGAACATGGGCGTTGCCGTCGATGCCGCGACGTTCGAGGGCAGCGACAAGGGCGGCCTTGATCTGTTCGACATTGCCCGCGCCACCCATTTCCGCAACGAATCGGCCACCCGGTTTTAACGCCCGCCACACACCATCGAGAACCTCCGCCGGCCGGGTCATCCAGTGCAACGCCGCGTTTGACCATACGGCATCGAATTCGCTCTGGAATGCGAGGTGATGGGCATCGGCGACCGACGCCGCCAGACCGCGCTGCTGCGCTGCGGCAACTTGCTCGGGACTGCTGTCGATGCAGACCACCTCACCGGCACGTTCGCTCAGGATTACGCTCAATACGCCGTCGCCGCAGCCAAGGTCGAGTATCCGTTCGTGAGATTGAGGGCCGAGTAACTCGATCAGCGGCGTGCCGAGGTCGGAGACAAACCGTGCATGTCTGGCGTATCGCTCGGGATCCCAACTTTGCCCGGATTTCGGGCAGCCGTAGGCGTCCCCCGACCTATTTCTTCTGTTCATCCGTTGCGCTGGCTTGATTGGCAATGACATAAATCGCTTCGCCCAGAATCTGCTCCACCGTTCGAACGTCCTTGGTGTTTTTCAGATCACCGCCAGCGGCGACGAATGTCTTACTAGCGCCCGGAGCAAGGCTGACGTAGCGCCCACCCAACAATCCATCGCTTACGATCGTTACCTCGGTGTCATCCGGTAGTTTCACTTTGTCATCGATCGACAATGTCACAATGGCCAAATAGTCCTCCTGATCCAGCATCAGTCTACTGACCGATCCGACCTTGACCCCGCCGACGCGGATATCGCTGCCAACGGTGAGACCGCCGATCGACAGGAATTGCGCTTTTACCTCATAGCCGCCTTTATTGGCGAAGGAACTGTTCTGATAGGCATAAAACAGAAAGATGCCAGCAACCGCGATGACCAGCCCGCCGATGATGGTCTCGATAAAGCTTCTTCTCACGGTCTTCCTCCTACTTCCGGTCTTGCGGCTATTGCAGCGTTTGAGACGGGTCAATGCCGAGTCGCTGCTGAGCGCTTTCGACCAATTTCTGGAAAATGCCGATCAGGTCGATCGAATCCTGAACGAACCCGAAACCGTCCCCGTTTGTCATCATGCGGGTATCGCCGCCTGGATCGACTTCGATGAATTTGCTGCCGAATAGGCCATCGCTGACGATCGCCGCGACGCTATCGGCGGGGATATTTATGCCGTCCTGGATGCGCATTACGACTTCAGCCTGATCCGTATCCGTGTTCAGGCTCATCGCAACGACCTCGCCAACGTCGATCCCTGCCAGGCGCACTTTGCTGCCGCCGACAAGGCCATCGATCCGATGGAAACCCGCGTTGATATTGTATCCGCCAAGCTCGGTTAGCGCGCGACCCCAGGTGGCGTAGCTGAAGACCAGGCCGAGCGCGACCAGAGTCATAACCCCGGAAAAGACCTCTCTCCAGCTTTGGTTCATCGCCGCTTGACGGCCGATCGCTTGTGCCGCAGAGGGACGATCATGACGGACGCCACGGCTCGTAGTCCGCCGATGCGCGGGCACGCGTCGCACCTTTGTATTCGTGTCCGGATGGCCGATATGCGTCGACCGTCCCCGTCCGATTGGGAATATGCTCTTTTTCCCAGGACTTCTTGCGGAGCTCGAGCTCGGACGGCGGTGTATCGATTGTCTTGTGCAGCCATTGATGCCACACGGGTGGCACCTTGCTGGCCTCGTCGGGCCCATTGTAGATGACCCAACGGCGTTCCCAGCGATCATGTTTTTTGCCGCGTTCACGGTAGTACTTGTTGCCGAAATCGTCCTCGCCAACAAAGTCGCCTTTGAGCCAAGTAAATATTCGCGTTCCCAACGTGGCCATCGCACCCGAGGTCCAAAGCGTGAGCGGCGACGGACTATCGCACTTGTGTCTTGTGTCGTCCAGCCTGCCGAACGCCCCAAATTAACTTGGTAATGTCGATCCCCGAGTGGTATGGGGCCCAGTGGATTCCACGGACTTTGCACGCCATGGCCTATGAGAACTTGCGCCGACAGCAGCCGGCGATTGCCCTGATCAATCCACTTGGCCAGTCTCGCCTGGTCGGCTCTCTGCTAATCGTAGCGGGAGCCGCTTGCTTCAGCATGGCGGTGGTCATGGCGCGGCTGACTTACGATGCCGGGAGCAATCCGATCACCGTAATTTCCGTTCGGGTTTGGGTCGGTATGCTGGTTCTCGGCATTCTGGTCGTTCTGGGCCGCAACCGCTTCCGCGTTGCACCACGCAACCTCTTGGCTGCGCTGGTGATTGGCACCGCCGTAACGACCTCGGCGCTGGCCTATTTCGCCGCCTTCAGCCTGATCCCGGTCAGCATCGCCGTGCTTATTTTCTACACCTACCCGATTTTTGTTGGGATTGCCGCTCGCTTCACGGAACGCGATCCATTCACCGCGGGCAAGTTCATTGCGCTCGGCCTCGCCTTCGCGGGCGTCGCCCTGGCCCTTAACGTCGATTTGGCAAGCCACGACATCCGCGGACTTTTGCTGGCTACCGTGCCGGCCATAATCATCGGTTCAGTCACACTATTTGGTGGTCGATACATGCAGGGCACTAACGTCGTCGTCATGACGTTTTACATGATGCTCGCCGGCTCGATGTTGATGGGGTTGGTCGCGATCATTGCGGCACCGCTGGCCTTTCCCACATCGGGCGCCGGTCAATGGGCGTTGGTTGCGGTCCCGGTCTTTTTCGTTTTCGGCAACCTGTGTTTCTTCGCCGGGCTGCGGCGTATTCGCGCCGTCGACGTCGCCATGTTGATGAACCTAGAACCGGTGACAACCATTGCCTTTGCCTTGGCCATCCTGGGTGATTGGCTGACGCCGGTACAAGGGGTCGGCGCAGCGCTGATTCTGGGCGCGATATTCCTCATGACCTGGATCCGCCGTTGATCGGTGTATCCCATATTTTGTAAGGCATTTCACCAAGACCACAAAATATTGTTGCGCTTGGGATCATTTGGAGTATTCTGATCGGCCCGCACGCGGAAGCTGGGATCTGCTCCCGGATGTTTATTGAGGGTACCGTGCTGCGGCTTCGAATTTGTCGGCGAGGCATGAAGCGCGCTCTATTCACGAGCTCGTTACGTATTTTGAATTCTTTTCAATAGTTTACGATGTTTATTTTAGATGTACCATTAAAAAATTGATTGCACTCGCGACCCCCTTGCGCTACAAATTGTGATCGGAGTACTACAAAGCCACAATATGTAGCGTTGACGCTGCACGAATGAGGGGGAACCGGCGGGAATGAAGATCCAGCGTTTTTTCACCGAAAACGGCAAATCACCTTACGACAAAATCAAATTTCGCAAGGCGACGAGCGAAATCCGCAATCCGGACGGCTCGGTGGTCTTCCAGCGCAATGATATCGAGGTGCCGGCCGACTGGTCGCAAGTAGCTTGTGATGTCCTGGCTCAGAAGTATTTCCGTAAGGCCGGTGTGCCGGCGCGGCTTGCCGCGGTCGAGGAAAACACGGTTCCGTCGTGGCTATGGCGCAAAACCGCCGACGACCCTTCACTCAAGAAGGTGCATAAGGATCAACGCTATGGCGGCGAATCGAGCGCCAAGCAGGTCTTCGATCGTCTCGCCGGCACCTGGGCATATTGGGGCTGGAAGGGCGGCTATTTCGACGCCGAAGAGGATGCGCGCGCCTACTACGACGAAATGCGCTTCATGTTGTGCACCCAGATGGGCGCGCCGAACTCACCGCAGTGGTTCAATACCGGCCTCCACTGGGCCTATGGCATCGACGGCCCGTCCCAGGGGCATAGCTATGTCGACTATGAGACCGGCGAACTGAAGACATCGGAATCTGCCTACGAACACCCACAACCGCATGCCTGTTTCATCCAAAGCGTCGCCGACGATTTGGTCAATGAGGGCGGAATCATGGACCTATGGGTCCGCGAGGCGCGTCTGTTCAAGTATGGATCGGGTACCGGCAGCAACTTCTCCAAGCTGCGTGGTGAGGGCGAACACTTATCCGGTGGCGGCAAGTCTTCGGGCCTGATGAGTTTTCTCAAGATCGGCGATCGTGCGGCCGGCGCCATCAAATCCGGCGGCACCACACGCCGCGCCGCCAAAATGGTGACCGTCGATATCGACCATCCCGATATCGAGCAATACATCAATTGGAAAGTCGTCGAGGAGCAGAAGGTGGCGGCGCTTGTTGCCGGATCCCGCCTCGCCAACACCCATCTCAAAGCCGTGATGGTGGCGTGCCACGACGAACAAGCGTCCGCCGACGCCGACAAACGCCTCGACCCAAAGCAGAACACATCCCTCAAGAAAGCGGTACGCGATGCGCGCCGGGCGATGATTCCCGAGAGCTATATCAATCGGGTCATCCAGTTCGCCGGCCAAGGGTTTGCCGACATAGAGTTCCAGACCTACACCACCGATTGGGACAGCGATGCCTATCTCACGGTTTCGGGCCAAAATTCGAACAACTCCGTGCGGTTGACCAATAGCTTCCTCGAAGCAGTGCTGGCCGATGGCGAATGGGAGCTGATTCGCCGCACCGATGGCAAAGCTGCAAAGACCGTTAGGGCCAGCGGGTTGTGGGATCAAATTGCAACCGCCGCCTGGGCCTGCGCCGATCCCGGATTGCAGTATGACACGACGATTAACGAATGGCACACCTGCCCCAACAGTGGTCGGATAAATGCTTCGAATCCGTGCTCGGAGTACATGTTCCTCGACGATACGGCGTGCAATCTTGCCTCGTTGAACTTGCTCAAGTTCCGCGCCGAAGACGCCACATTCAACGTCGCTTCATTCGCCCACGCCGTACGGCTATGGACGCTGACCTTGGAAATCGCGGTCATGATGGCGCAATTCCCATCGCGCGAGATTGCCCGCCTCTCCTACGATTTCCGCACTCTGGGCCTCGGGTACGCCAATATCGGAGGCCTGCTGATGGCCAGCGGCATTCCCTATGACAGCGACGGCGGTCGCGCCATGTGTGGTGCGATCAGCGCCCTGATGACCGGCATGTCATATGCCACAAGTGCAGAGATGGCCGAGGAATTGGGCCCCTTCCCGGGTTACAAGAAAAATGGCAAGTCCATGCTGCGGGTGATCAGAAACCACCGCAGGGCGGCGCGTGGCGAAGAAGCTGGCTACGAAGAACTGTCGGTCGCACCGGTTTCCCTGGACCTCGATAATTGCCCCGACCCCGTCCTCGCCAAGGCCGCCGGCAAGGCGTGGGACATGGCGTTGGAGCGCGGATCCAGATTTGGATTTCGCAATGCCCAGGCAACGGTGATCGCGCCGACCGGGACCATCGGGCTCGTCATGGATTGCGATACAACCGGTATCGAACCCGATTTCGCCCTGGTCAAATTCAAGAAACTGGCCGGCGGCGGCTACTTCAAGATCATCAACCGCCTAGTGCCACGGGCGCTGCGCACGCTCGACTACGATGAAGACCAGGTCAAGGACATCATCGATTACGCCGTCGGTCGTGGGACGCTCAGGGATGCGCCGGGCGTAAACCATGAAAAATTGCGCGAAAAGGGATTCAACGAAAGCACGCTGCAGGCGCTCGAAGACGCACTGCAAAGCGCGTTCGATATCAAGTTTGCCTTCAACAAATGGACGCTCGGCGACGAGTTCTGCACGAAGGTGCTTGAGTTTTCCGAAGAGCAGCTCAACGACGTCGGTTTCGACATGTTGCGCGAACTCGGCTTTAGTCGCGATGCGGTCGACGCTGCCAACGTCTATTGCAGCGGAGCGATGACGTTGGAGGGCGCACCGCATTTGAAAGACGAGCACCTGGCCGTCTTCGATTGCGCCAACCCATGCGGCCGTATCGGCAAGCGGTTCCTGTCCGCCAAAAGCCACATCCAGATGATGGCGGCCGCGCAGCCGTTTATATCAGGCGCGATTTCGAAGACCATCAACATGCCCCACAGCGCCACTGTCGAAGAATGCAAGGAAGCGTACTTGTTATCGTGGAAACTGGGGCTGAAAGCCAATGCCCTCTACCGCGACGGATCCAAGTTGTCCCAGCCGTTGTCGTCGGCACTCCTTGACGATGACGACATCGACCTGTTCGACGAAATAATCGAATCGCCGGCCGCGCAGCAGGCACCGGCGATAGCGGAGCGTATCGTCGAGCGGGTGATCGAACATCACCGCGCGGACCGTCGCCGGTTGCCGCAACGCCGCAAAGGTTACACTCAAAAGGCCATCGTAGGCGGGCACAAAGTCTATCTGCGTACCGGCGAGTTCCAGGATGGCCACATCGGCGAAATTTTCATCGACATGCACAAAGAAGGCGCCGCGTTCCGCAGCCTGATGAACAATTTCGCCATCGCAATATCGATTGGCCTTCAATACGGCGTCCCACTGGAAGAATTCGTCGAGGCCTTCACCTTCACCCGTTTCGAGCCGTCGGGCATGGTCGAAGGCAACGATACGATCAAGATGGCGACGTCCTTGCTCGACTACATATTCCGCGAGCTGGCGATTTCCTATTTGGGACGAAATGACCTCGCCCATGTCGAGCCTGACGACATGCAGCCCGATAGCGTCGGTGGCGGAGCGCTTGAACGGTCGCTTCCCGAGCGACCGGAGGAAGTTGCGATCGAACAAATGAAACAAGTGGCGAGTACCGGATTTCTACGCAACCGGTTCGTCGTTTTCAATGGAGGGGCCGATAGCAATCGCCAAGGCGATGGCGCGGTCTCTACAGTCACGGCCGGCGCGGCGCCGCATAACGCCGCGGCCACAGGCGCAATAGTCGCTCCGGCCGTTAGCGGAGGCGCTTCCACCATGGAAGCTGTCTCCGTTGATGCCGCAGTAATCCACAGCGTCGATGAACGCCTCGGCCAGATCCGTGAGGCACGGATGAAAGGTTATGAGGGCGACGCTTGCGGTGAGTGCGGCAATTTCACGCTGGTCCGCAATGGCACTTGCCTCAAATGTGATACCTGCGGTGCCACGAGCGGATGCAGCTGACGGTCCTGTAGACCTACTCCTCCCTGATGGAACTGGGGTGTCCCGTGGCCGGACACCCCTTCTTTCTTTGCTACCTGAACCAAGCGCGGTTCACGCCCTGGGGACGGTAGTTTCAGCTCACCGGCATATTTGGCGCTCGCGATAGGCTCGGCTCGACCGGCGGGTCGACTCGCATAGCCGGCGACTGCGCAACCCAATTCGTTGCCGTCACGATCGATATCACCGCGCTACAGAGAAGCGTAA
The DNA here is from genome assembly GCA_024244705.1 of Alphaproteobacteria bacterium. Lineage (NCBI taxonomy): Bacteria > Pseudomonadati > Pseudomonadota > Alphaproteobacteria > Alphaproteobacteria bacterium. Next base: position 78,863 of record JAAEOK010000032.1, on the reverse strand, counting down.
TCCAATGTCGTTGTTCACCGCAAACACTAGAAGTCGGGAAGACCGGCCGCTATCCTGGCCGGCCTTGCATCCAAAATCGGAGATCCCGTTATGACCGGACAGATCGACGCCCGTTTGGCCGAACTCGGCATTGAGCTTCCTGACGCCGCGGCACCCGTGGCGAACTACGTTCCGACCGTTGCCGCCGGCAATCTGTTGTTCGTGTCCGGCCAGGTCACGGTGTGGAACGGAGAGTTTCAATATGTCGGAAAGCTCGGCGAGGCCTATACGATCGAAGAAGGTCAGGCCGCGGCGCGTATTTGCGGGCTCAACATTATCGCCCAAACCAAAGCGGCCTTGGATGGCGACCTCGACCGTGTGAAAGGCGTGGTGAAGCTGGGCATTTTTGTCAATTCGGCCTCCGATTTCACCCAGCAGCCCCAAGTCGCCAATGGGGTTTCGGACCTGATGGTCGATGTCTTCGGCGATCGCGGCAAGCACGCTCGATTTGCCGTCGGCGTCAACGTGTTGCCGCTCGATTTAGCAGTTGAGGTCGATGCCGTGATGGAGATCGATTAGGCACCGCTGGCGCGGGTGTAACTCCATTCGGGTTGCAGGCGCGTTCGGTACGCTTCCGGCCCCTCTCCACAAAACGCCTTGAATGCTCTTGAAAAAGCGCTTCGACTTTCAAACCCCACCTGTCCCGCGATCGCCTTGACCGGCATGGATGAGTGAACCAGTAGTTCGGCGGCGCGGCGCAGGCGAATCTCTTTCAACAGATCGAAGGGGGGTCGTCCAAAAGCGTCGGCGAACGCGGCGGCAAACGCCGACCGGCTCATGCCTGAGAGATCGGCGAGCCCACTGAGCGTATAATGATCGCCCGGACGATCGAGCATGTGCTCAAGGGCCCGGCTCAATCGTATGTCTTCCAAAGCGGCCAACCACGGAAGGCGACATTCTCCACTCTCGCAATAGCGCCGAAGCAGATGAACCAGGCATTGGTTGAGGAGCGACTCGGCCAATTTGACCGAGCCAACCTTGGGCGCGGCCAGTTCGACCAACAATTGTTTGAAGGCTTGGCGAATTGGTTCATTCTCGTCCAGTCGTTCGATTAACGGGACGTCCACATAATCGAACAGCCCTCGAATTTGCCCGTAGGTCGCGTGAATGCCGCCGCATGCGATAACCAACCCGGCGGCGAGATGCCTTTCGTTGGGGTAGACCGGCTCGGCGGAGATCGGCGAGCACGCCGTTGCCGGATTCAAATAGGTTTTGCTGTCGCCACGCGTTTCAACGCAAACCCCATAAGACGGCGGAACAACAATAAAGGTATCGGCAAGAATTTCGACTGCGGTACCGTTTTGGAGGCGGAGGGTGCCGGAACCCTTCAGCGCATAGTGAACGGTTGTCGCCAAACTTGGCGCTAAGGGCAACGCGCAGCCGTCATCGAGGCAGCAAACTTGAAACGCTCCAATTCGAGCGTCCAAGCCTGCGAGGAGTTTTTCCAACAGAATCATATGCGCAATTTTCCCACCTATCGAATGAATGGTCAATTGGACGAAAAGCGACGTCATTCAGACCCAAGAGCACACTACTTTGCGCATACTTAGCCGCGAATTCGTAACCCAAATGCAGCGCCAGGGAGTTTTCTTATGTGCGAAAGCAAGTGTAGCAACGTTCACGGTCTCGACCGTCGTTCTTTCCTGACAACGACCGCCGTTGCGGGCGTGGCCGCAGCGACGGCAGCAACGGCTTTGACCGGCTCTGTCGCCGCCGCCGAAGATCCCTATGCCGATCCCAGCGAACCGGCCCTACCCAATGCGGGCATGGTTCTGGATCAGAAACGCGCGGCGTTGGTTGTCACCGATCCACAGGTGGATTTTCTGAGTCCGGATGGAGTTACCTGGGGCGTAGTGGGCAAAAGCGTGCAGCAGCACGGCACGGTCGAAAATATCGAAAAACTTCTCAAAGCGGCCAAAGCCGCCGGCATGACGGTGGCGATTTCCCCGCATTACTACTATCCGACCGACCACGGCTGGCAATTCGGCGGCCCGCTGGAGAAACTTATGCACGCGATCGGCATGTTCGACCGCAAGGGCCCATTGGATCTCGACGGTTTTGTCGATTCCGGGGCCGATTTCATGCCGCAGTACAAACCCTATATCGAAGATGGTCAAACGATCGTCGCATCGCCTCATAAGGTCTACGGGCCCGAAAACAACGATCTGGTGCTGCAGCTACGTAAGAACCGCGTTGATCAGGTGATATTGGCCGGCATGTCGGCGAATCTGTGCGTCGAAGCCCATCTGCGGGAACTGCTCGAGCAGGGTTTCGAAGTTGCCGTCATTCGAGACGCCACAGCCGCCGCGATGCTGCCTGAAGGCGACGGTTACCTGGCTGCGATTACCAACTTCCGCTACATCGCCAACGGCGTGTGGTGGACGGACGAGGCAGTCGAGATGATCGGCGCGTAACGGGTCATTCGGGCTAAGTCGGGATCACAGAGATTCGGCGTAGCCCCGACATGGGGAGATAAAGCCAGGAATCCAGCAGGGCAAAGGTTGCCTCGCGGCCATCACCAACTCCTGCCTTGTGGCGAAAGCCACATGGTGGGTCGATCAAGCGATCGATGCGAGAGGTTACCCCTCCTTGTCCCTGTTCGGAGCGGCCGGAGTCCGGGCAACCGGATTCCGGCCTTTTTTCTCTCCCAATCGCTTGCTCGGCTTAAATTGGAACCTTTTCTTCGTCCGCACGAATCCGCATATAATCGGCCATGCCCGATGGATTGGAACCGCTCACCGCTCGTACCGTCAATCGCATTGCGGCGATCGGCCGAGACTCCTGGGACGCCTGCGCCGGCAACGATAACCCATTCGTCAGCTTCGATTTTCTCTCGGCTCTCGAGGACAGCGGCTCAGTCGCTGCAGAAACCGGGTGGCTGCCGCATCATGTCGCAATCGAAGGCGGCGACGGCCAGGTTCTGGGTTGCGCACCACTCTACCTGAAGACCCATTCCCAGGGTGAGTATGTCTTCGATCACGGCTGGGCCGACGCCTACGAGCGCGCTGGAGGCCGGTACTATCCGAAATTGCAGTGTGCGGTTCCGTTTACGCCGGTGACCGGCCCCCGGCTCTTGGCGCGTCCGGGAACAGACACATCACGTATCCGTGACGGACTGGTTTCCGCCATGATCCAGGTTGCCCAGCAACTGGAGATCTCATCGCTTCACATCACGTTCCCCACCCGGGACGAGTTTGCCCGGTGCGGGGAAATCGGAATGCTCCAGCGCATCGGCGAGCAATTCCATTGGGTAAACGACGGATACGAAGACTTCGAGGAATTCCTGGCGTCGCTAAATTCTCGCCGGCGAAAGGATATTCGAAAGGAGCGCCGGCGCGCCCTTGAATCCGACCTAACCGTGCGCTCGCTTTCCGGCGCTGCGTTGCAGCCTGCTCATTGGGACGCGTTCTTTCGCTTCTATCACAACACCAGCGACCGAAAATGGGGGTACCCCTATCTGACACGCTCGTTCTTCGATCTGATCGGCGAGAAACTCGCCGACCGCGTCGTTTTGTTCATGGCCGAAGACGACGGTGGCCCGGTGGCCGGTGCGCTCAACTTTCGTGGCTATGATACGCTCTATGGGCGCAATTGGGGTTGCAACCACCAACATCGGTTCCTGCATTTCGAGACCTGCTACTATCAAGCCATCGACTATGCGATTCGACACGGCCTCCGCCATGTCGAGGCCGGCGCGCAAGGACCGCACAAAGTCCACCGCGGCTACCGGCCGGTTGCGACGTTCAGCGCTCACTGGATCGGCGATCCCGCCTTACGACGCGCGGTAGGCAATTTCCTTGAGCAGGAACGTGAGGCCGTCGCCTTTGAAATGGCAGCGTTGAGCGAGCATATGCCATTCCGGAATGGCGGTGATGACAGAGACTGAAGAATTGGGGCTCATCCGAATGAATCTGGTCTACCGCGCCAAAGCCCTACGTACCGGATTGTTTTCAGGCAAGCCGTTGCACATGTGGAAGGTTTGGGCAGCCGCCATATTGGGAACGACACTGATCGCACCGGCGACCACGTTCGGGACCGATAATCCTTTGGCCACATTGTGCGAAGCCGAGGCACCAATCGGGATCGTAGACAATTGCCGGCGCGCTCTTGAGGCGGATCCGGATAATGTCGAACTGCGCCGTCAGCTGGCAGGCGGGCTGTTGGTCTTCGGCGACGAAGCCGGGTCGCTAGCAGCATATGAGGTGCTGGCCATCGAACGACCCCTCGACGCGCGTGCCCAATACGACTACGGCGTCACGCTTATCGCGCTTCATCAATATAGGCATGGCGCCGATTTATTGTCGCGCGCGATCGAACTCGAGCCCGACTACCGCGAGGCACAGCTCGCCGCCAGCATCATATTCGCTCAGGTCGGCCGCAAGGACGAGGCCTTCGCCGCGCTCCAAAAGGCGGCTGAACTGGGGTCGGAGCTGGCCATGTTCGAACTATCGGAATCCTACCGCCTAGGCTATGGCACCGAGGCCAGCCAAGAAAATGCCTTTGCTTGGCTCAACCGTGCGGCGGACGCCGGCCATGTTACGGCTATGGAAAAGCTGGCGGAGACTTACCTCGACGGCGGCTATGGCGTCTCACCCGATAACGAGCTCGCTGACGAATGGGCCAAGCGGGCCCATCGCGCACTACGCGGTGATCTGGCCGAATAGAACAAGCGTCAACCGAAATTGTTTTTGTCTTTGATCTAGGCCCGATGCGATGCGGGGATCGACGCCATCCGATGTCATCTCGAGGGTTTGGGACCGGCTGGGCCGATCCTGGGCGCACGCAGCCCGCGATTCGAATTGATGAAACGACGTTCGTTGATTTCGTTTTCCGCGATGGTCGCGGCGGCCGTATTTTCGCTCGCGGCGCTCAAATTTATTTCTACTCCATATGTCTGGATTTCCATTGCATGGGCCTTGGCATTTATCGCCGCGGCATTCCTGACCAGGGCCCCGGCGATCAGGGCGGCAGCCATTTGCGGCGCCACCGCGGTTGCCGTCCTTGGCGGGTTCGAATTCTACTATGCGTATGGGACCGCCGCAGAATTGAATATCCATCGCGGAATCGCCGTCGATGATCAAGGCAACCGAACGGGGTTTTCACGACCTCATTCGGACCTTGGGTACGCCGCGCGGCCAAATGCCGACGGCCGTTTGGCTGTCTGGCAAGACGGTGAATTGCTCTACCAGTCCCGGTATCGGATCGGTAAGAACGGCCTGCGTATTTCGCCGCCCGACGCCGGCGGACGCGATATACCCTGTATCCTCTTCTTTGGCGGATCGATGACTTTCGGAGTCGGTGTCGACGACGAGAATGCCGTCCATTATAGGGTTGGCGTGCTGACCGAGGGCCGGTACCGCACCTACAATTTCGGCCTCAACGGCTATGGTACGCACCAGATGCTGGCCGCGCTCGAAAGCGGCATGGTCGAGGACGTTGTCGACTGCCGGCCGGAGTACGTTTTCTACCAGGCAATTCCCCATCATGCGATTCGCGCGAGCGGCCGTGCGAGATGGGACAAGCGAGGTCCGCGATACGTACTCGATGGTGCCGGGCGCGCCGTGCGGCAGGGGAATTTCAACGACACTGGGGCTTTGCAAGACACGTTCGGTAGCCGCCGAATTCGCAATCAGCTGGATAAATCCTTCCTCTACAGGAGGCTGGTCAAAGAGAGAATTTGGAATTCCGACCTCGACCTGATGGCAGCGATAATCAAGGAATCACGCCGCGTCGTCTCGGATCGCTATCCCGATGCCGCATTCCACGTCGTGCTTCGCGCCGACACCAAATCCTATCCGGGCAGCGGGCTGGCCCAGCGTCTGGCGGCCGACGGCATTAACGTGCACCCAATCGACGCCATTATTCCGGCGCCCGGGTTTGACGCGCCAGAGTTTCGGGTCCACCCCGAGGATCCGCATCCCAACGGGCGCGCTCACGATCTTCTCGCCCGCTATATCGTCGAAACTACTCTCGAATTCCGGTAACGGTGGATTGGTAGGACGGATCGAAAACACAACGACGGCTATTGATTGCCGCTCCGCCACCGCTCCACGACCGCCGTGGCCGAAAGTTCCCTGACTGGCGGCCTCGCCGGCGGCGGCCGATCGTCGACGATCGCCGGAAATGACACCTCGACGCGCGGTTCCGTTTCGCTGCCGGTGTTTCGCGCCAAGGCGCGGGCACGGACGTGAGGATGGTCGGGGATTTCGCTAAACTCGAGCGCCGCCTGAAAACAAGTATCGACCTTGTCCAGAATGGCCTCCCATTCCGCCAGCGAGCGCTTTTCGATCTCGCTCTGAACCTCGGCAATAAGGTCTTCCTGCGGCATCGGCTCCCACTGCCGCGGACCCCATTCGGGCCGGCCGGCCGCAATGGCAAAATTTACCCAGAACTTTTCCTCGAGATTACCGAGCGTCAGAAAGCGCCCATCCCGGGTGCGGTAGATCTGATAGCATGCGGCGCCGCCGTTTATCGGGTTACCCGCTCGGCGTGGCGCAATTTCCGGACGTTGTGCCGCCGTAAGGCCCCCGCTTTGCCAGGCCAAAACGGTGTCGGCCAAACTGGTATCGATGAACGCGCCGGCGCCAGTCCGCGCGCGGCGCGCGAGCGCACCGCAGATTGCCGCCGCAGCCTGCACACCGCTTGCGTAGTCTGCGGTTGGTGGCCAAGCCATGACTGGTCGTTCGCGCGTGCCAGAAGCCACGAGGCCGCCGCCTAGGGCCATATAGTTGAGATCGTGTCCGGCCTTATGTCGGTATGGACCTGTCTGTCCCCAGCCGGAGAGGGCGCAGTAGACGAGTGCGGGATTGAGCACCCGTAGGCGTTCTCTGCCAAAGCCAAGGCGTTCCAGGACCCCTGGGCGGAACGACTCGACCAGTACGTCAGCCGCAGCAATCAGGTTTTCGAAGACGGTCTTGCCCTCGTCCGACTTGAGGTCGACACGGACGACGGTCTTACCGCCATTGACGACCTTGTAAAGCGGCGAAATGCCGTCGGAATCGACCGCGCCGAAGGTGCGCATCGGATCGCCCGCCGGCGGTTCGACTTTGACCACGTCGGCCCCCATGTCGGCGAGCTGCAAAGACGCATAAGGCCCTGGCACATATTGGCTGATGTCGACGACGCGAATTTCGTCGAGAAAATCGAGCATGGACTATCACCTGCCTTGGCTTCGGGGGTGGGCTCGATTTAGCGGAAAATCTTGACGAACGCTCGCGCTATTCGACGTAGGCAGGTTCCTTCTTACCACCCGAAGGTTCATCTGCGTCGGGATAGGTAAACGTGAGCGCCCCCTCAGACAAATCGACCAAGACGGTTCCGCCCTTGACCAAGCGGCCAAACAGCAGTTCTTCGGCCAGTGCCTTCTTGATCTGCTCCTGGATCAATCGTGCAAGCGGGCGAGCGCCAAAACGATCATCGTAACCGCGTTCTGCCAGCCAGTCGCGGGCCGCATCGGTCAACGCGATAGTCACGCTGCGGTCGGCCAATTGCTCCTCGAGCTGCATGATAAATTTATCGACAACGCGTCGCACGACCTTCGGATTCAACGCGGCGAATCCGATCATCGCGTCCAGGCGATTGCGGAATTCGGGAGTGAACAGCCGCTCGATCGCCTCTTGATCATCGCCCTCTCGGCTATGGCGTTCAAAGCCGATCGCAGGTTTGGCCAAGTCAGCCGCACCAGCGTTCGTCGTCATGATCAGGATCACATTCCGAAAATCGATGGTCTTACCATTGTGGTCGGTCAACTTGCCGTGATCCATGACCTGAAGCAGGATATTGAACAGGTCGTGATGCGCCTTCTCTATTTCGTCGAGTAGCAGCACCGCATGGGGATGCTGATCGATGGCGTCGGTCAGCAATCCGCCTTGATCGAAACCGACATAGCCCGGCGGTGCGCCAATGAGACGCGAAACGCTGTGCCGCTCCATGTATTCCGACATATCGAATCGGATCAGCTCGATGCCCAAGGTTAGCGCCAGTTGCCGCGCCACTTCGGTTTTGCCGACACCGGTCGGGCCGGAAAAAAGGTAACTGCCGATCGGCTTCTCCGGCTCACGCAAGCCGGCACGCGACAGCTTGATCGCGCTGGCCAAAGATTGAATGGCCTGGTGCTGGCCGTAGACCATCCGGCCAAGATCGCGCTCCAGATTCTGCAACACTTTGCTGTCGTCGCGCGATACCGATTTCGGCGGAATGCGTGCGATTTTGGCGACGATCGCTTCGACATCCTTGACGCCGATCGTCTTGCGTCTCTTCTTCGCCGGCTTGAGCCATTGTGCGGCACCAACCTCGTCGATTACGTCGATCGCCTTATCCGGGAGCTTGCGGTCGTTGATATAGCGGTCAGCCAACTCAACAGAGGCGCGAATAGCCTCCGCCGTGTACCGCACGCTGTGGTGCGCCTCGTAGTAAGGCTTTAGGCCACGCATGATTTTGACGGTATCCTCGACCGATGGCTCATAGATGTCGATCTTCTGAAAACGCCGCACCAAGGCGCGGTCCTTTTCGAAATAGTTACGGTACTCCTTGTACGTGGTCGAACCGATACAGCGCAGCTGGCCGCTCGCAAGCGACGGCTTGAGCATGTTCGAGGCGTCCATCGAGCCACCGCTGGTAGCGCCTGCGCCGATGACGGTGTGGATCTCATCGATGAACAATATCGCTCCCTCGCGGGCCTGGAGTTCGGAGAGCACCGCCTTGATGCGTTCCTCGAAATCTCCGCGGTACCGGGTGCCGGCCAACAACGCCCCCATGTCGAGGGCGTATATGGTCGCATCCTGCAAAACCTCGGGCACCTCGCGATTGACAATGCGGCGGGCCAAGCCCTCGGCGATGGCGGTCTTTCCGACTCCCGGGTCGCCGACATAGAGGGGATTGTTCTTTTGTCGGCGGCACAGGATTTGAATCGTGCGCTCGACCTCGTCCTCGCGCCCGATAAGCGGATCGATTCGGCCGTCGCTCGCCTTCTCGTTGAGATTGACGCAATAGGCGCGGAGCGCTTCGTCACCTTGTTTGTTGACTTGTTCCGCTGCGGCATCGGGATCCGCTCCGTCGACGCCGCCGGCCGCCGACTGTCCTGGGACCTTGGCAATACCGTGAGAAATATAATTGACCGCGTCATAGCGGGTCATTTCTTGCTCTTGAAGGAAGTACACGGCGTGGGATTCGCGCTCGGCAAAAATTGCTACCAGCACATTGGCGCCGGTTACCTCTTCGCGCCCCGACGATTGGACATGGATCGCCGCCCGCTGCAACGCGCGCTGGAACCCGGCGGTCGGAGTGGCCTCTTCGTTGGCATGACTGACGAGCGAGTCGAGTTCGCTATCCAAGTAGTCTTCCAGGTTTTGCCGCAACAGGTCGATATCGACACCGCAGGCATGGAATACTGCTTTCGCGTCCTGGTCGTCGGCAAGCGCCAGAAGCAGGTGCTCGAGCGTTGCGTATTCGTGGCTACGCTGGTTGGCAAGGTCGAGCGCGCGGTGGAGACTCTGTTCCAGGTTTCGGGAGAGCATGGGGGCGTTATTCCTTTTCCATCGTGCATTGCAAAGGATGCTGGTGGCGGCGCGCGAAGTCCATGACCTGTGTCACTTTGGTCTCTGCAACTTCATAAGTATATACCCCACAGATGCCAACACCCCTGCGGTGGACATGGAGCATGATTCTCGTCGCCTCCTCCCGTCCCTTGCTGAAGAAGCGCTCGAGCACATATACGACAAACTCCATCGGCGTGTAATCGTCGTTCAACAACAAGACCTTGTACATAGCCGGCTTCTTTGTCTTCGGCTTCGGCCGAACGACGACCCCGGTATCGGTGCCATTACCGTCTTGTCGATCCTTGTCGCTCATTATTGTCCGCTATGACCGATAATCGCTAATTTCTGAACAATATCGTTGCACGAGTTTGTCGCCTCCTATGATATTGGATTTGCGGCACCGGTTAAAAGGCCCTACGCAAGTTCACAACACAAATGCGTATTTGGCTGCGGCCCGTTGATTTTTGGTCGAGGGCACTCCACGACCCGCAGGAAACCGGGAAATAGCGGCTTGACTGGAACCGGGGACATGCCAATATCCGCGCCGTAGCCTGCCCTGGAGCTGCCGTGACGTATTGCCTCGCCATCAAGATCAAAGACGGCATCGTGGCCCTGTCCGACAGCCGGATATCGAGTGGACGCCAGGTCACGAATGCCCGCAAAGTTTCGCGTTTTCAGGGGCAAGGAGGCGATTTCTTGCTCATGACCTCCGGCCTGCGGTCGGTCCGCGATAAGACGGTGGCTTACCTCGACAAGGCATTTTCCGACGGCACCCTGCCCCGGCCTGCCGCGATGCTCGACGCCGCCGGCGCGTATGCCGCTTGCCTGCGCCGCGTCGCCAAGGAGGACCGTACCGCAATCCGAGACTCGAACCTCAGTTTCGATCTCCACACGTTGCTCTGCGGCAGGCTGTGCGACGACAAGGAACCCGCGGTTTACCTGATCTATCCGGAAGGAAATTGGGTCGAAATTGCGGAACGCACGCCGTATCTGTCGATTGGCGCAACGGCCTACGGCAAACCGATACTCGATCGGGCACTTCGCTTTGAAACCCCTATGCTGACGGCGATCAAGCTGGCCTATTTATCATTCGATTCGACACGCACCAGCTCGGCCGATGTCGGATTTCCAATCGACATCTTGGTCTATTACATGGCGAACGACCGGTGGTACGAGGGCCACTATGATTACGAGGACCTACAGCAGCAGCGCCAATGGTGGAATGAGCGCTTGACCAGCTTGGCTCAGGAAATGCCGCCTGGTCCCTGGAGCGAAGATCTATTACCTGAGAACGCGGGCCGCCTGACGTTGGTTGGCGGTGAGAAATAGCGCCAATCCCTACCGCGGTGCCGGTAGAAATTTTTCCTTAAGTACGGCATTGTAAACTGGACAGAGGCCGTTGATTTTTCTAGACTCTTAAAGCAAGGGTAGCGGTCGCAACAAAGGGCGTACAGAACGCGATGTTCCGACTGGGGATTGAGATCAACCAGAACCGCGCGAGACGGCTGGCGACAGTCGTGGCCGTCACCGTGCTGGCAATTCAGTTTTTCGGTATAGCACCGGCGGCCGCCAAGTACGCTTCGATTGTCGTCGACGGTCATAGTGGCCAGGTCTTGTATTCGCGCAATGCGGATACGCGGAACTATCCCGCCTCCCTGACCAAGATGATGACACTCTTCTTGCTGTTCGAGGCGGTCGATGAAGGGCGCTTTACCAAGGCGAGCAAGCTCAAGGTTTCCGCCCGCGCGGCCCGTCAGCCGGCATCGAAATTGGGGCTGCGGCGCGGTAGCACGATTACAGTGGATCAAGCGATTCGGGCACTGGTCATTCGATCCGCGAATGATGTCGCCGTTGTGGTCGCTGAAGCTCTGGGCGGTACCGAGGCGAAATTCGCGCGTCTCATGACCGCGAAGGCTCACAATATCGGAATGTCTAAAACCAATTTCGCCAATGCCTCAGGCCTCCCCAACCGGAAGCAACTGAGTACCGCACGAGACATGGCGCGGTTGGCCCAGGCGATTTATTTCACCTTTCCACATCACTACCACTATTTCTCGCTGGACTCGTTTCGCTGGGGCGGCCGCACCTATCGGACCCACAACCGGGTCGTGAAGTCCTATCGCGGCGCCGATGGCCTCAAGACCGGTTATACGCGTGCCTCGGGCTACAATCTCGTGACATCCGTCGAGCGCAATGGGCGGCGGCTGATCGGTGTCGTTTTTGGCGGCAAATCGTCTCGCTCGCGCGATTCCCATATGAAGCGGATCCTCGACAAATCATGGCCCATGGTAAAAAGCGTAGAGGTGATCACACCGCGGCCAAAGCCTGGAACTGTCGTCACTGCCGTGAATGCGGTACGACCGGAGTCTGTAATCGAATCGCAGCTACCCGATCCGCAGCCGGTTACCAAACAAGTCGCAGTGGCGGGGCCTTCCCCTTCCATCCTGCCGAAGTTACGGCCGGGCGGCCTGACCGTTACCCCGGGGCTGGTGTTGCCCAAATCCAAGCCCTTTAGTTTTGTATCGGCGCCAACCGTCACGGTACTGAGGCCGCCGGAAAAACCGGCGTTCGGAGACCGGACGATCACGGGCGATTGGGCGATTCAAGTAGGCGCCTACTACGACCGAGACAAGGCCGCCGACGCCGTCGACGTCGCCACCAGCAAGATGCCGAGCTTGGCGACGAATGCCGAAGAGGCGATCGTCCTGCTCAAGGGTCGCAAACGTCCGATATATCGGGCTCGGCTGGTCGGCTTTTCGGAGCCGGAAGCGCGCGCGGCGTGCAAGGCCTTGAAGAAGAAACGCGTGCCCTGTATCGCAATCAAACAGGCCAAAAACGCCGTCCTTGCCTCCGCCGAATAGCGTTCCCTGCTATCCGTATCCCGGGCATAGATTGATTTCTCCGAGATTTTAGTTGTGGGGATCTTCGGCGTCGTCGAAGACGTCCGCAGCCATGATCGACATTGCCTGTGATCCCGGGCCAAACGCCAAAACAGGCTGCTGCCACAGTGCTCACAGAGACCCCGTTCCGCCCATCCCGGCCCCTTGTACCACGCGAGGCTTTCGTCGATGGCGAAGGTCGCCACACCGGGACAATGGACGGACATGAACGGCTCGGCCGACCATTTTCGACACATTCCACAATGGCAAATGGTGAAAGTCGGCTCTGGAACATCAATCTCGAACCTCAGGGCCCCGCAAAGGCCGCCGAGAGAGAGATCAAAAATCCGGCAGCTCGACACCGGCCCCCGTTAAGGCCTGCACCACCGCCGCCTTAAGTCGCACTAAGCCCGCCTCGTCCAGCGCCTCGCAGCGGGCAACAAGGACATTTTGGGTGTTGGAGGCGCGCAACAACCACCACCCGTCGTCGGTCTTTACACGAACTCCGTCGACGTCGTTCATCTCCGCTCCCGCTTGTCGGAGCTGATCGCGAACGGTTTCAACGATCGTAAATTTCCGGGCCTCATCGACTTGGAATCTTAATTCCGGCGTGTTCTCGACCGACGGCAACCGTGCCATGCGCACCGCCAGCGTTTCCCCGCCCCGCGCCAGGATGTCGAGTAGCCGCACTGCTGCGTATAGCCCGTCGTCGAACCCGTAATAGGTGTCGGCGAAAAATATGTGACCACTCATTTCCCCGGCCAATGGCGCGCCGGTCTCCGCCATTTTGGCCTTCAGTAGCGAATGGCCGGTCTTCCACATCAGGGACTTGCCGCCGAGTCGCTCGATTTCGTCATAAAGAACCTGGCTGGCTTTGACTTCGGAAATGATCGTCGCACCGGGATGACGGGTGAGAACATCGGCCGCGAACAAGGTCATCAACTGATCCGCCCAGACAATGCTTCCGTCTCCGTCGACCGCTCCGATCCGATCTCCATCACCATCGAACGCTATGCCAAGGTCGCAACCCTCGGCCCGAACGACTTCAATAAGCTGGTTCAGATTCGCCGCGACCGTGGGGTCAGGATGGTGGTTGGGAAAGGTGCTGTCGATCGCCTCATTGAGCAAAATGTGGTCGCCGGGAATCCGTTTGGTGAGCGCAGCCATTGCCGGCCCGGCGGCCCCGTTGCCGGCATCCCAGGCAACCTTGAGACCCTGTTCGGTACCATAGGCCTCTGCCAATTTCATGACATAGCCGTCGAAAACGGTGACGTTGCGGACTCGTCCGTTACCCTCCGCATAGTCGGCCACTTTCGCCATTCGACCAAGGTCGCGAATGTCCGGGCCATAAAAGGCACCCTCATGACGCATTAGCTTGATGCCGTTGTAGGACGCCGGATTGTGTGACCCCGTAATCATCAAGCCGGCATCGGTCGGCAGCGACTTGACCGAGAAATACAGCATCGGCGTCGGGCCCAGACCGATCGACAGTGCCTCAAGCCCACAATCGCAGATGCCTTTCACGGCAGCATCTGCGAATCCCGGAGAACTCTTGCGCCCGTCATAACCGACCGCGACCGAACTGCCGCCGGCACGGGCGATCACCGTGCCAAAGGCCCGGGCGGCCGCGTAGACATCGGGAATATCAAGGTCTTGCCCGACGATTCCGCGGATGTCGTATTCCCGCAGAATCGTCGGGTCCAATCGGTGCCCGGCACTCATGCGGTTTTGCGCGTATTGGCACTTACCGGTGACCGCGACCCGCGGCCAACGCTCGAGTAGCGGAAGCCTTTTTCGAGCATCTCGCTGGGCTCATAGATATTGCGCAAATCGATAACGATCGGCGCCCTTAGCGCCGCGCGTATGCGGTCAAGATCGAGGGCGCGAAACTCATTCCATTCGGTCAAGATTACCAGAGCATCGGCCCCCTCGATCGCTTGATATGCACTATCCCGCCACTCCACACCGTGCAGGAGGGTGCTCGCCTCGTTCATGCCTTCGGGGTCAAAGGCGAGAATGGAGGCACCAGCCTGCTGGAGAGCCGGAATTATGTCGAGGCTCGGGCTGTCCCTCATATCGTCGGTGTTGGGTTTGAACGTAACGCCAAGGATCGCGATTCTCTTTCCGGCCACGCTGCCGTCGCAAGCCGCGATAATACGATCGGCCATGTGTTTTTTCCGGACGTCATTGACTTCGACCACGGTCTCGACGATACGGACCGGTGTTTTCTTCTCCTGTGCGGTCCGCACAAGGGCAAGCGTATCCTTCGGAAAGCAAGAGCCCCCATAGCCGGGACCGGCGTGGAGGAACTTGGATCCGATACGGTTGTCGAGCCCGATCCCCTTGGCCACGCCATGGACATCGGCTCCTATGGCTTCGCAGAGGTCGGCGATCTCATTGATGAAAGTAATCTTGGTAGCGAGAAAGGCGTTGGCGGCATATTTCGTGAGTTCCGCTGTCTCCAGATCGGTCTGCAGGATCGGCGTTTCAATCAGATAAAGCGGCCGATACAGCGCCCGCATCAGATCTCGTGCGCGGTCACTCTCTGCTCCGATGACGACCCTGTCAGGGTGCATGAAATCGTTGATGGCCGACCCCTCGCGTAGGAATTCGGGATTCGAAACCACATCGAAATCCGCCTCTGGCCGCGTCTCATGAATAATTCGCGCAACGTCACGGCCGGTTCCCACCGGAACCGTCGATTTCGTCACCACGACGGTGTATCCGTCGATGGCTTTGGCAATAGCTTTGGCGGCCTCGAAAACGTATGAGAGATCGGCATGGCCATCGCCGCGTCTGCTCGGCGTCCCAACCGCGATAAAAACCGCATCGGCACCGCGAACTGCACCGTCAAGATCGGTGGTGAAGGACAGCCGCCCGGCCGTGCGGTTGGTTTCGACGAGTCCGTCCAGCCCCGGCTCGAAGATCGGGATGCGTCCGGCGGCGAGCGCGGCGATCTTGTCCTTGTCGTTGTCGACGCATACGACCTCGACCCCGAACTCGGAAAAACAGGCCCCCGAAACGAGGCCAACATATCCCGAACCTATCATTGCAATGCGCATTGCGGCGCTCCTATTCGTAGGTCTCGAGGACTGCCGCCAGCGCGGCTCGCAAATCAACGGCCAAATCGTCACGGGCGAGGCCGAAGGCGACGTTGGCCAAGACATACCCCGCCTTGTCACCACAATCGAAACGCCGGCCCTCGAAACGGAGCCCATGGAAAGGAACGCGGCCGATCGTTGCCGCCATGGCATCGGTTAATTGAATTTCGCCGCCGGCCCCCTTTTGCTGTGCGCCGAGTTCATCAAGCACAGTGGGATCAAGAATGTAGCGACCGGTGATCGACAGGTTCGAGGGTGCGACCGACGGGTCGGGCTTTTCGATCAAACCCGTGACCGTTACCAGGCGTCCATCGTCGGAATCGATATCGAGAATTCCGTAGCGATCGGTCTGTTCCCGGGGAACGTCCATCACGGCAACAACATTGCCGCCGGTCTCGGCGTGAACATCGACCATTTGCTTGAGGCACGGCGGCTCAGCCATGATCAGATCATCGGCCAGCAATACCGCAAATGGCTCCTCTCCCACCAACGAACGGGCGCACCAAACCGCATGACCGAGGCCTAAAGGCTCGGGCTGCCGGGTATAGGCGATACGGCCGGGACCGGGCAGCATTTCCGCAACCGAGCTGTAGAGATCGTGCTTGCCGCGAGCGCGCAGCACATCCTCAAGCTGATCGGATTTGTCAAAATGGTCCTCTATGGCGTATTTCCCGCGGCCGGTGACGAAGATAATGTCCTCGATTCCAGCGCTGCGGGCCTCTTCGACCGCATACTGGATCAATGGTTTGTCGACCACGGGCAACATTTCCTTGGGGATCGCCTTGGTCGCCGGCAAGAACCGAGTACCAAGACCAGCCACCGGAAAAACCGCTTTCCTGACTTTCTTGCTCATGGAGGGCCGTGTTAGCCAAATAATAGCGCAGGAGCTCCGCTGCCAACCCCATAAAGCGGTCGCGGAGCAAGGCGTTTGTGCCACACCGGGACAGGGCCGCGCAAGCGGGGCCTACATCGATTTTTGACGGCCTCTCGGAGCACCTCTAATTCTTGCCAAGTAACAGTTCTTTGGCTTCGTTGATTTTGGCCGCGAGATAGGAGGACCCACCCTGATCAGGATGAAACTGCTTCATCAGGCGGCGATGGGCAGCTTTGATTTCCGCCTCCGTCGGATTCTCGCCGAGTCCGAGAATCTTGCGGGCCTCATTCAAGGTCATCTTGCCGTCCGAGGCGGCGCTCGCCGTGGGGCCGCCGTCGGTCGTGCGTTCGCGCCACTCGGGGTTAAGGCGGTCAAGATATGCCGCCAGTACGGCCGCCGATTGTTCGTCTTGGGATCGGCATTCGGCGTACAGGACCAATAACTCATCGAGGTCCATCGACTCGAGCGATCGGCCTTCAAAGGCTCCTTGAAGCACGTAGCCTTGCATCTCGCCGGTGTCGTGATCGAGCGACACTTGCAGAAACGAAGTATCTACCGAGGACTTCTGTCCCCGCGTCGGGCCGCGTGCCGCCTTGGCCAGGTTGGCGACAGCCCTTAAACGGTTAAGCCACGGCAACAGAAACACGATCAAAGCCGGCAGATATTGCCAAGCCTTGGTGAAGGCGAGGACGAGAAGAAATACGATGGCGAACGCGACCGCGAGCCATCTAAGTGCGCGAATGACGGCGGTGGGTTGGGCGTTGACGAACCACTGCGCGAGGAGCAGGAACCCCGCAAGTAGAGCAATTCCGAGGACAAAATATGCGATCATCGGTCGATCGCTATCGCACCTGATGGGTGAGTTGCAGAACCATACCGCCGCGTTTCTTGCTCAGATCCTCAAGGGCCCTTCGCCCGCCGGCGGCATAGACCGCCACCGCGTTCAATAGTTCGCGCAACTGTTTGGCGCTCCCCTCGTCGAAACGGCAATAGGCGCCGCCGGTCAATCGAGCGATTTGGCGAAACGTCCTGGCCGCTATCGGCTCGCCACCTTCATGGAACATGAACACGGGCACACCGAGCAGCCCCAATTCGCCGGCGAGGTGACAGAGCGCATCGACGTCTTCTTCCATGCAATCGCCGATGAAAACGACCGCATCGACTTTCTCATTCTGGGTTTCCTTGATCGCGTGTTTCAGGATCTTCCGGATCTGGGTGTGGCCCCCGAGACAGAACACGGTGGTCATGATACGCAAGAGATCCTCGGATCGCCGGGTCCACTTGGAGGCGCGGCATTCGCCAAACCCCCGGTAGTAGACAAGCTGAATATCGAGCCCGCCGAGCGCGGCGGTTTCCGCGAACATCTCTCCCTGAAGGTGGCAGGCCCTGTCCCAAGTCGGTTCACGGCTGGCGGTCGCGTCGAGTGCAAAAATCAGCCGTCCGCGCTTGCCGGCGGCCTTTATCACGGATGTCGACGCGACTTTTTTCAGGAAATCGTCGATATCCCGATCGGTCGCTTTTGTCGGTAGCTTGTCGTCCTTACCCATTGATTCAAAGATAAGGATTGTGACCGGCCGGTTCCAGACTCTTGAAAAACGGCTTCTAGGCCGGGCGCATCCAAATCGCGGTGTCGTGGAAAACCGCGCCGCCTCTCGGCGGGCCAGCATCCGCGCTCACCAATGTGTTGATGCCGGCACCCTCTTCGAAATCCGCATTGGGCCAAATGCTCTCGACCACAACGACACCGCGCTGCAGGCCATCAAAAAGCTTGGCATGGACAACCACCGAACCCAGCCGGTTGCCTAGGCGTACACGATCACCGTTGACCAGCCCCAATTCGGTACAATCGGCGGGGTGTATCAACGCTGTCGGCCGACCCTCGCGTTTGCGAGCGGTCGGCGTCTCGGTAAAGCTGGAGTTCAGGAACTGGCGCGCTGGAGCGGCGACAAGCCGAAACGGATGCGCCTCGTCCGCCGCATCATAATTTCCGAGATGATCGGGCAGTGCCGGCATGGCCTCGTGAGCCTTACCCACCCGTGACCAATCCGGCTTGAAATGAAAGCGGCGATCTTCCCAGGCGAACCCATCGAGAAAATGCGCCGTCTCGAAGGGGGGTGCACAATCAATCCAATGCTGTGAATGAGCGACGTCGGCGCCGGGTTTTCCCGACGCCTTGAGCGTCCAATCGATGATCTCCCACTCCGTCATGTCAAATCCGCGATGGTCGGCGCCGAGACGCTTCGCCAGCGCGCAAATGACTCGATGGTTGGAGCGGCATTCGCCCAGTGGCTCGATGACTTTACGCGTTACCTGCAAGTGGCTATGCCCACTGGCGACGTACATATCGTCGTGCTCGAGGAACGTCGTCGCCGGCAGCACGATATCGGCCATCGCCGCCGTCTCGGTCATGAATTGCTCGTGAACGCAGACAAACAAGTCGTCACGAAGGAACCCCTGCCGCACTTTCGTGGTATCCGGACACACGACAAGCGGGTTGGTATTCTGGATGAACAACGCGGTGACCGGCGGACCGTCGCCGATGTCTGTGGAATCGCCGGTTAAAATCGGCCCTATGCGGGATTGATCTAGTGAGCGAATCGATTTGTCCCGTACATCGAGGCCTTGGATCAGAGTATCGTCCAGCGCATACAGGCCGCCATTGCTATAGAGCGCCCCGCCGCCGCGTTGTTGCCACGCGCCGGTCACCGCCGGCAAGCAAGTCACGGCAAAAACATTGGCGGCGCCGTTGCGGCTTCGCGAAAAACCATAGCCGATCCGAATGAAACTGCGTTTCGTGCGCCCGTAGAGGTGCGCGAATTCTCTGATGGTCTCTGGATCCAGGCCGGTAATGTCGGCGGCCCATTCAGGCGACCGCGTCGCGACATGGCGCTCCAACTCGTCCGGCGCATCGGTGTACTCGGCCATGTAGTCGCGATCGGCATATCCTTCCGCGAATGCGACATGCATGACCGCGCAGGCCAGCGCGGCATCGGTGCCGGGTCGCAACGGCAAATGGAGATCGGCAACCGCGGCGGTGCCGGTGCGATACGGATCGACCACAACCAATCGCGCGCCGCGTTCTTTCCGTGCCTTCGAGATATGGGTCATGACGTTGACTTGGGTCGACACGGGGTTGCCGCCCCATATCACGATCAGGTCCGACTCCCCGATCTCGCGACTATCGGTTCCCCGCTTGATGCCGGTTCCAGCAATCCATCCGGCATCGGCGAGCGTGCTGCAAATCGTGCTGTACTGTCGCGAATATTTCAGTGCATGGCGGAAGCGCTCGATGCCATCGCGTTGGACCAGCCCCATGGTGCCGGCGTAAAAATAAGGCCACACCGCTTCCAAGCCGTGGCGCTGGCCCGCCTGTGCCAGAGCATCGGCGACGATATCGAGCGCATCATCCCATTCGATGGCCTCGAAAGCGTCGCGTCCAATACCCTTTTCACCTACCCGACGGAGCGGCCGGTCGAGCCGGTCCGGGTGATGGACTCGCTCGGCGTAGCGGCTGACTTTCGCGCAAATGACTCCCGACGTGTAGGTGTTATCCGCCGCGCCGCTGACCTTGCCAATTCGCTGGGTATCGAGGCGTTCGACCTCGAGCGCACAGGTGCTCGGGCAATCATGGGGACAGGCGGAATGAACGATATCCAATGGCATGGCTTTCGGCCCTCTGCGGGAGAAATCCGGTGGCACAGATATAGGTTAATCCGTCCGCCCCGAAAAGCCATTCCGCGCCGGTTGCTCGAATTCAGCGGACGTGTATGGTTCCTTCCGGCCGGAAGGCATGGAATGCGAAGGCAAATGTGATGTCGTGCACGACATCCTCGCGCCCATTGCCGGTTTCTCTCTGGACAACAACATTTCCGACGTCGCGTCCTTCGGCGATCCAGGAGGTGTCGAGGGCCGAATTTTGGCCGGCCTCCCAAGTCAAGATCAGGTCTCCGCTACGAAGTTCTCCGACCTCGCGTAGCAGGGCCACGCTCCAGGCCTCGTTTCCTACCGCAACCACCCTTTGCAGCGGCGGAATTCCGTCAGGCATTTCGCCTTGAAAAAATGGATATGGGCGACTGCGGCTGTCGTAGCGCTCATAGGGATTGCCGCCATAGGTGCGGAGACCCCGGTTGTTCGGTACCAAGACCTTGCCGTGTGAACCGCGTGCGCGGAATTTCTCGAACGATTCGACACGCACTGGAATCATGTCCAACATCGTCCCGGTCATCTCACCGACGATCGCCTCTCCAAGAAATTGTTGCCACCAGCTTTCGGTCTGGCGGTCGTACATGACCAGATCGGAGTTGCGCAGCTTGCCGGTGGTCCCGAAATCGAGCACGAGATCGCCGACCCGGCGGTCGAATACCACCGACGAATTGCAAAGTGGGCAATAGGTGACCGCAATCGGCACGCCGCCGATCGTGTCATTGACAATCTCATGCCACATCAAAACACGCAGCGGATAGGCCTTTAGGTCGCCATCGATCGCGACCGTTATGACCGGCTCCTCGTCGCCGAAGTCCCATTTCTGGGCAACGTCCTCGACCGGCGCGAAAAGCGGACGGTCGATCGCGGGGATGCCATCCTTGGGCGGGCCACCGGAAAGGATTTCGTTGAAGTCGATCGAGGCTTTGGCAAAATCGGTGCGCGGCCATTCACCAGCCCAAGAACCGGGGTTCGCATACGCACCGGCCGACCAAGACACTACGGCCGCCATGATCGCCACACTGTAAGACAAGCTGCGGACAGGCTTCAGCACGGGAATTCCTCCATCATCAAGTCTCGGGCGACCTGCTGCGCCGCGCAACACAATGCCGGTCACATTCGCGTGAAACCCGACACCGACCGCTAGTCGTTGGAGCGCATCGACGCCCACTCGTCATCGGTCAGTTGATCGAGGAAGTCGAACGAGCCCGCGCCCTTGACCCAGCGCCCACCGTCGATGGTCACTACATCGCCATTGATATATCCCGCCTCATCGGAAACCAAATAGGCGCAAAGATTGGCCAGTTCGATGTGTTCACCCGGCCGTCCGAGCGGATTTCCGGTCTCGAACCGTTTCGCGAGGTCGGGGCGCGGCACCAATCGCTCCCATGCCCCCTCGGTCGGGAACGGGCCCGGTGCGACCGCGACAAGCCGCACGCCGTGGGGGCCCCATTCGGCGGCAAGGCTCCGGGTCATTGCCAATACGCCGCCTTTGGCCATGGCCGACGGCACCACGTAGGGCGACCCGGTCCATGCGTAGGTGGTGACGATGCTGAGCACCACCGCGCCGGGCTCGTTGCCGATCCAGCGCTTGCCGCACGCGAGCGTGACATAAGCCGAACCCTTGAGGACAATATCGATAACGGCGTCGACCGCCCGCGGCGACAATGTTTCATAGCGCGCGATGAAATTACCGGCGGCATTGTTGAGTAAGATATCGATTGGCCCCGCCGTCCAAGCCGCGGCTACCATTTCATCGACGGCGGCCGCATCGCGCACATCGCAGGACTTGTAGCCGACCCGGCCTGCACCGAACGCGGCATGGAACTCATCTGCAGTCTGTTCGAGAACCGATTTGCGGCGGCCGCAGATGAAAAGGTCGGCGCCCAATTCCAGATAGCGCCGGCCGATACTCTTGCCGAGGCCGCTGCCGCCTCCGGTTATGAGGACTCGCTTGCCTTTCAGAAGATCCTCTCGAAACATGCCATTCTCCCAAGATGTAGACCGCTCTTACCGCGACACGGCCGGATTGGGTATCATGAATTCCGCGGTCAAACCACGAGGTCGAGATGCGCTTCCTCCCGCCCGGGGACACCTATGAAGAAATCTATGCAGCGTTTCGCTGGCAGGTGCCGGCCAGCTACAACATGGGCGCCGCCGTGTGCGATCGCCATGCGACAGGGAACCCGCCGGCGCTTATCTATGTCGACGGCGACGGCCGCGTCGAACGCTATGGCTTTGGCGACCTCAAGAAGCTGTCGAACCGGCTCGCCAACGTCCTGAAGTCCTTCGGCGTGGTACCCGGCGACCGGATGGGGATCCTGTTGCCGCAATGCCCCGAGGCGGCCATCGCCCACGTTGCGGCCTACAAGATGGGTGCGATCGCCCTGCCCTTGTTCGCGTTGTTCGGCGACGAGGCCCTGCAGTACCGACTGCACAACAGCGGCGCCAAGATCCTGGTAACCGATAGGTCGAATGCGGACAAAATTGACGCGATCCAGGACCGCCTACCTGACCTGGCTCGCGTCATCGTCATCGATGAGCCCGGTGCGGACGGGTGGACACGACTCCTCGAACGCGCGTCAGACGATTTCGAGGTGGTTCCGACAAAGGCCGATGACCCATGCCTTCTCATTTACACGTCCGGGACCACCGGCCCACCCAAGGGCGCGCTCCACGCCCATCGCACGATGCTCGGCCATATGCCGGGCAACGAATTCTTCCATGAATTCTACCCCCAGCCAGGCGACCTGTTCTGGACTCCGGCCGACTGGGCGTGGATTGGCGCGCTGATGGACCTGCTCATGCCGGCGTGGTTCCACGGCGTGCCTGTTTTGGTCTTCCGGGCACCGAAGTTCGACCCCGAGCAGGCTTTCGCAATGATGGAAGCCCATAGAGTTCATAATACCTTTCTCCCGCCGACCGCCCTCAAATTGATGCGCCAGATCGAGGACCCGAAGCGCCCATTTCCGGGCAGCCTTCGCACCTGCTTCACGGGTGGCGAACCGATGGGGGAGGAATTGCTGGCGTGGGGCCGAGACGCACTTGGCTGCACCATCAACGAGGGCTATGGCCAGACGGAGTGCAATCTGGTCGTCGCCAATTGTTCGTCGCTCTATCCGGTGCGGGCGGGCTCCATGGGCCGGCCGGCGCCCGGCCATCGGCTCGCCATCATCGACGCCGAGGGCAGCGTGCTGCCGCGCGGCGAAAAGGGGCAGATTGCGGTGCGCCGTCCCGACCCGGTCATGATGCTCGAATACTGGCGCAACCCAGACGCGACCCGCGACAAATATGTCGGCGACTGGCTGATAACCGGCGATACCGGGTGGCAGGACGAGGACGACTATTTCTGGTTCGTCTGCCGCGACGATGACGTCATAACCAGCGCCGGCTATCGCATCGGGCCCGGCGAGATCGAGGACTGCCTGATGCGGCACCCGGCGGTCAGTTTGGCGGCAGTCGTCGGCGTGCCTGACAAAATACGCACCGAGGTCGTCAAGGCGTTCATCGTGGTCAAGCCGGGCATCGTTGCCGACGATGCCTTGCGGACCGCGATCCAGGCCCATGTCAAATCCCGGCTCGCGGCCCACGAATATCCCCGCCTGATCGATTTTGTCGACAGCCTGCCGATGACGACAACCGGAAAGATCAAGCGCCGGGATTTGCGGCTGGCGCCGCCAACGGCGGTCGGCAAACCGCGGAATTCTCCCGATCTTCCATGACCCGCGTCCAGTTGCGCAACAAGCGGTCGCAGATCCGGGGGAATGAGGCTGCCATCACATTGAAAATCAGGCGACCGGTAAAGCCGGATTTTGCCTGGATGCCAAAAGTCATGCTGATTCGCGTTCCCCGCTTCGTGGGCGAAAGGGTCCACTCTCCGGTCATTCGAGCGATAGGATAAGGATAGTCCGCGGCTTCGGTATGGACGCGGAAGGCGAAACCCTGGCCTTCCTCCCAGCGGGAACAGGTTTCCCGCCAACTCCGACCTGCGGTGTCGGTACATTGCCGGACCATGCCTTCGCCCTGCCCGGCTATGATTTCGGCCTTGCTGAGATTGTCCGCCACATCGGCGTAGCATTTCTGATCGCGCATGACCTGCCAAACGCGCGCCGCAGATGCCGTCGTTTCTATGCTGGCTGTGACGGTCATCCAGCCATCCTTTCGGGCGCTCACCCGAACGTCGCTCCGACCCTGATAAACCAAGGCAATGCCCGCCAGTTGCCCGAGAGCAAAGAGCAAGACGCAAAGCGCCACCACCGAAACGATCTCGAATCCGATCGGCGAGAAGGTGTCGGGGAATACCAGGAGCAGCGCGACACTATCCACGACCCACAGCAGATCGGCGAGGCAGACCAGCCGCGCCCGACCCATTGCGAGAGTCTCCTCCCGAGCGGTCACAAGGACAAAGATAGCGAAGATGAGAAGTCCGATCCCGAGCGCCAACAAGAGACCTGACGGAGAAATTCCCAGTACCGAAAACGTGTTTTCGAACAACAGCGTCGCGGCGGCTTGCGGAAAGAGAAGACATAGCAGACCGGACGAAGCCGAAGACAGCGCGTTCGCCACCAGGACGCGGCGCAACAGGGTATCGTTGGCTTGGTGAAGTTTCATCGCTCGATCCTTTGGACAAATGAACATGATGGCAGTCATAGGATGAGCACCGGGACGGCTGCAATTACCTGCCAGGTAAGTGTTCCGAACTACGCCGTCGCCACAAATTCTACGGGATGCCATATCCGGAGCGGTGGCGGGGCCCAAACATTCGACATTGAGAGGTCCAATTTCGGCCCTTGGGACCTTGAACGGGAAGCGAGAGAAACCATATACGAAACAGATGGTTGAAGCGCCTATGGTAGGGTTTTGACCGTGGTGATGAAAGGCTCTTCGGCCTTCGAATCACCCTCACACCATGTCGCTTTGAAGGAGGATATGGAGATGTTTCGAAATTTGATTCCCACTCCCCAACATACCCCAACAGGCAACCTTGCCCGCCGCGACTCAGGCGATCCCTTTGCTGCCTTTAGGCGCGAAATGGACCGTGTCTTCGACGAATTCTGGGGGACGGCCAGATTGCCGACCGATAGTGGCCGCAGCGGCTTGAATATAACCGCGACCAAAATCGACATCAGCGAAGACGACAAGCAAGTCGAAATCACCGCCGAGTTGCCGGGGCTCGAGGAGAAGGACGTCAACGTCACCTTGCATGATGGCGTTTTGACGATCGAGGGCGAGCGCAAGAATGAGACCGAGGACAAGAATGAGGCCAAACGCTATCACCTTATCGAACGGTCCTATGGCGCCTTCCGTCGGGTCATCCCGGTCGGCGACGGCATCGATGACGACAAAGTCAAGGCGATATTCAAGAACGGCGTGCTGACGATTTCGCTGCCCAAGACGGAGGCCCGTCAGGAGAAATCCAAGCAAATCGAAATCAAGACCGCATAAGGCTGGCGGGTTCCCAAAAAGACAGGGCCATCCACCTAGGGATGGCCCTCGTTTTTTTGCCGATTGGGAAGATTTATGTCGCCTTCTTGAGAACTCCGACGACGAAAAGTAGCACGACCGCGCCGATCACCGCGATGACGAGTTCGGCGACGAGGCCTGCGCCCTGGAAACCGAGCACTCCCACCACGTAGCCGCCGATAAACGCACCCAGAACGCCAACAATGAGGTTGCCGATGAGGCCGAATCCGCGCCCTTTCATGAGTTGCCCGGCAATCCATCCGGCCAATAGCCCAATAATTAGGAATAGAATAAGATTCATCACGTCCCCCTGGCGATTAGGTATTCCGCGAAACGATATAGCATAGGCTTGGGCGCACCGTAGCGCTAGGATGGCGTGTCGAAACCAGTCGTCGAGGAGCGGCGTTCGCAGTGATGTCCAAGGTGATCGATTACTATTTCTCGCTGATTTCGCCCTTTGCCTATCTGGGCGGTCAGGAGTTGGCCAGCATCGCCGCCCGTCATCAGGCATCGGTCAACGTCTACCCCATCCAATTAGCCAAAATATTCCCAGCATCGGGTGGTCTGCCGCTGCCCAAACGAGCCAAGCAACGTCGGGACTACCGCTTGCTCGAATTGGCGAGATGGCGAGATTTTCGCGGTATTCCGCTCAATATGAGCCCCAAATTCTTTCCCGCCGCCGAGGAGAGTGCTGCCCGTCTCGTTATCGCTGCCCGTGACAATGGTCAGGACACCCTCGCGCTCAGTAATGCCATCCTGCGCGCAGTCTGGGCCGAAGACCGCGACATCGCGGAGAACGACACTTTGGCCACGATCGCGAAGGAGACCGGTTTGGACGACCAATCGCTCCTGGGCGCGGCGGGCCATCCGGCGATCCCCGGCATTTACGATGCCGATACCGACAATGCGATCGAGGCCGGGGTCTTCGGATCGCCGACCTATATCGTCGACGGTGAGCTGTTCTGGGGTCAGGACCGGTTGGGTTTTGTGGAACGCAAGCTGGAAGGCTAGCCGCCGACGTGTGTATTGATCCATTTGAAGCGAGCATGGCGAGCGCGACCGACACGTGGTCGGTAACCAAGCACTGCGAATTCCGTGCGGCCATGCCCCGTGTGCCCATTACCAGGACCACTAGGAAGTCCACTTTGCGCGCGGCGAGGAAGACTTTTGGCTAGACCAATGTTCCGACGACGACGCGGCAGGCGCCGTCTGATTATTGGGCTGGTTGTCCTGGTCTGTATCGCGGCGCCCGTTACGGCGGCGCTGCTTATCCTCCACAATCTCGACCTCACCCGCTACAAGGACGAGATCGCCGGTTTCATGAAGGAAACAACCGGCCGCGAGTTTCAAATCGCGGGACACATCGATGCGTCGTTGAGCCTCAGCCCGGAGATTTCCGCCCGCGATATTACTTTCGGCAACGCGTCGTGGGGGACGGCTCCGGTCATGGTGAAGGTTGATCACCTGACTGCCGCGTTCAGCCTTTGGCCATTGATTTTCGGGACATTCCAAGTCGAACGCCTGACCCTATCCGGCGGCCAAATCAGATTGGAAACAGACGCTGAGGGGCGCGGAAATTGGGACATCAAGAATGCGGACGATGTGATCGACGAGGGCGATGAGTATATCGAACTCAGATATCAAAGCTTCGCCGCCGCCCGCATCGAAAATATGAATGTCGAGTTCCGTGACGGGGAGACCGGCGCCATAGCGTCGGGAGACGTTGAAACTTTGGAACTCTCCGCGTCGGCTCCGAATCAAGACCTTACGTTACAATTCGACGGCAAAGTCGAGGGCCAACAATGGCGCCTGGAAGCAAAGACCGGTTCTCTGAGGGAGCTGTCCCAAAGTCAGAAGGTTCGGTTCAAGGCAAATGCCGAGATCGGCAGCGCCGCGCTATCGGTTGACGGACAAGCCGAAGACCTCATCGGATTTGCCGGCGTCGACTTCAAGCTTGCCGCTTCAGGGCCGGGCATGGCCGACCTCTTCGAATTGACTGATATCGCAATGCCTGATACCGGCCCCTTCAACGCCACCGCGACCCTGATGGGCAGCAGTGGCAAGGGCTACGATGTCGACTTTGAGGTTAAGTTAACGGAAAGCGCGGCTTCGTTAACTGCCCAAGGTCGGGTTTCCGAAATTCTGACATTCCAGGATTTCGATTTGAATGTCGCCGCGGCAGCGCCGGAGTTTTCCCGCCTTGGCCCGATCCTGGGCATCAACATGTTGGAGGCCGGACCGCTCAAATTATCGACGAAGCTTGGCGGATCCAAGACCGAGCTCAATGCCAAGGCCGTTTCGGCGACTCTCGGTCAAAGTGACGCCAGCGGCTCGGTTTCATGGCGGTACGGGACCGTGCCCAGGATATCGGTCGATCTGACGTCCGCGGTCGTCGACGTCACCCCGTTCCTGCCCGAGATAGACCGCGATGTCGAGGCGCCGTCGCAAGACACGACAAAGAGCGGTCGGATTTTCTCAGATCGAGATTTACCCTTCGATGTTCTCGGCAAGGTCGACGCCGACATCAGCCTCAATGTAAACCGCCTCGTCATCCGAGACGCAAGGATAGATTTGGCTCACACCAGGATCGACCTGAACAAGGGTTCACTAAGGGTCGATCCCCTCGAAATCGACTACCTGAAATCCACGGCGACCGCGAGAATTGGGATTACGCTCGGCGAGACTCCCGAAACGAGGATCGAGCTGTTGCTGCAGGACTTCGACCTCGGACAGCTCCTCTCCGAAACCAAGGTCACCGATCTCGTGAAGGGGGAAGTCGACGTTGGTGCCGACGTCACGGGGCGAGGCCGATCGGTACAGGACATGGTCGGCGGTCTCGACGGTCATGTTGGGCTGGTCATGGGAGAGGGCGAAATCGCGAGTAAATACATTGATCTCATTGCCGTCGATCTGACCAAATTTCTTATGCCATGGCGTAAGGGCGTGGACGATGCAAAGATCAAATGCGCCTTGGCCCAGTTCGAAATCACGAAAGGCCTGGCAAAGACAACCTCCTTGCTGTTCGACACGCGCGACATGACGATGACTGGAAAAGGTTCGATAAATTTGCAGACCGAGAAGATCGACTTCTTTCTGTCGCCGCGACCCAAGGACCCAAGCCTGTTCAGCTTGGCGACCGATCTTCGGGTCGGCGGGACGCTGTCGGACCCGACGGTCGCGCCAGACGCATTGTCGGTCGTCGGTGAAGTCGCGGAGGCTGTCGTCGGCGTGCTGTTGCTTGGGCCCGCGGGCTTCTTGGTCCCGTTCGCGAGCCTCGGCGCCGGTCACCACCATCCCTGCGTCAACGATCTGCAAAAGACCTTCGGCGACAAGATCGCCAGTGAAATCAAGCAACAACCGAACTGATCTCGAAGGATCATTGCTCTCCTGCGGCAGCCACGATTCCTATAAACTGCGGCAGCTGACTTAGGGGGACCGGTACCCGTTCAATCCAAGGGAAGGAACCATGGACGCACGAAAGGTCACAAGCGCGGCGGACGCGCGCAAAATTGTCGAAGAGAAAGGCCTCACCCACGTCAAGGTCGGGATCTTTGACATGGACGGGATCATGCGGGGCAAGTTCATGGCGCGTGAGAAATTCGTCTCGGCGCTGGACAAGGGATTCGGGTTCTGCGACGTCGTCCTGGGTTGGGATTCTTACGATCAACTCTATGACAACGTCGACTACACCGGCTGGCATACCGGCTTTCCCGATGCCCCAGTGCGCATCCTCCCGGACAGCTGCCGTGAATTGCCGCTGGAAGAAGATTCGCTTCTCTTCGTGGGCGAATTTGCCGATGGCGCGGAGGCGATTTGCCCGCGCGGAGTTCTTCGTCGCGTCATCGCGAAGGCCGAGAACATGGGGTACCGTGTCAAAGCGGGCTTGGAGTATGAATTCTTTGTCTTCGATGAAACCGCCAAGTCGATCCGCGACAAGAGGTATCGCGACCTCTCACCCATGGCGCCTGGGTTCTTCGGCTATTCGGTCCTGCGTAACTCCGCATATTCAGATTTCTACCAGGGCCTGCTCAAGCTTGGCGAAAAGATGGATTTCCCGATCGAGGGTCTCCACGAAGAAACCGGCCCCGGCGTCATGGAAGCGGCGCTCCAGGTCACCGATGCCATCGAGGCGGCGGATCGGGCCGCCTTGTTCAAGACATTTGCCAAGATCTACGCACAGAAGCACGATCGCATCGCGACTTTCATGGCCAAATGGTCTCCCGATTGGCCCGGACAAAGTGGCCATATCCATATCTCTCTGACCGACAAGAAGGGCAAGTCGGCATTCCATGATTCTGCGGCGCCCGATGGCATGTCGCGAACCATGCGCCAATTCGTCGCCGGACAGCAGGATTTGATGCCGGAATTTCTGGCCATGGTCGCGCCAACGGTAAATTCCTATCGCCGCCTCATTCCCGGATTCTGGGCGCCGACAGATTCGACCTGGGGGATCGACAATAGAACCGGGGCACTTCGTGTCATTCCCGGCAGCACCAAGTCGCAACGGGTCGAGTACCGCGTCGCTGCGGCGGATGCCAACCCCTACCTGGCCCTCGCCGCCGCGATCGCTTCCGGCCTTTACGGCATAGAAAACGGTTTGGAGCCGCCGCAACCGATTCGCGGCAATGCCTATGATCAAAAATTCCCGCAACGATGGCGGTTGCCGGCGACGCTCTGGGACGCGGCGCAGCGCTTCAAGAAGTCGAAAGCGGCACGGGCGCTTTTCGACGACGCGTTCGTCGACCATTTCGCGGCTTCGCGGGAATGGGAGGAACGGGAATTCCGCAAACACATCAGCGACTGGGAAATGGAACGCTACTTTGAAGTCATTTAATCGAACGATTCGATAGAGAATGCGATCATGTCCGACACTCTGAAATGCGTCAGTCCGGTCGACGGAAATGTTTACGTCGAGCTGCCGCTTGCAACGCCCGCCGAAATCGACCACGCGGTTGCCGCCGCCAAAACCGCGCAACGCGAATGGCGTCATGTACCGGTTACGGATCGGGCAGAGATCTGCCGCCGGTTTGTCGCCGCCTTTACCTCTGAGAGCGACCGCATCGCGGAGGAACTGGCTTGGCAAATGGGGCGGCCGATTACACAGGGACCGGGAGAGGTGAGCGGAGTCGCGGAACGCGCCTCTTATATGGCGACGATCGCCGCTGGTGCGCTCACCGATATTGAAGTCGAGCCGAAACAGGGATTCTCGCGTTTCATTCGCCGGGAGCCGCTCGGCGTGGTGCTTACGATAGCGCCGTGGAACTATCCCTATCTCACCGCCGTCAATTCGATCGCGCCAGCCATTCTTTCCGGCAATTCCTTGATTCTCAAACCGTCCGCACAAACGCCCCTAACAGCCGAGCGATTTGCCGACGCCTTTGCCGCCGCGGGCCTGCCCGACGGTGTCTTTCAACACCTCTATCTCAGCCATTCGGCGACCGAACTTGTGATCGAACACCCCGACATCGATTTCGTCAATTTTACCGGCTCGGTGCCGGCCGGCCGTTCGATTCAGAGCACCGCGGCCCAACGCTTCCTAGGCGTCGGCCTCGAGCTCGGCGGCAAGGATCCGGCCTATGTCAGGGCCGATGCCGACATCGACAACGCCGTCACGAACTTGGTCGACGGTGCGTTCTTCAACAGTGGCCAATCTTGCTGTGGTATCGAGCGAATCTACGTTCATGAAGATGTCTACGATCGCTTCATCGACGGATTCGTCACCGAAGCGTCGGCATACCGACTCGGCGACCCTACCGACAGGGATACCAACCTGGGGCCCGTGGTCAAACCAAGTGCGGCGGATTTTGTTCGCGAACAGGCCGCTGAGGCCATGCGAAAAGGCGCGCGAGCACTCATAGATTCAGCTTCGTTCCCTAAGGATAGGCCCGGCTCGACATATCTAGCGCCCCAGGTCTTGGTCGATGTCGACCATTCGATGAAGGTCATGACCGAAGAAAGCTTCGGACCGATTGTCGGCATCATGCACGTACGATCCGATGACGCCGCCGTCGAGCTGATGAACGACAGCGAATTCGGCTTGACCGCGTCGGTTTGGACGGCCGATCCGGACGCCGCCATAGCAATCGGCGATCGCATTGAAACCGGCACGTTCTTCATGAACCGATGCGACTATCTCGATCCCGCCCTGGCGTGGACCGGGGTCAAGGATTCTGGGCGCGGCTGCACGCTTTCGAGGGTTGGGTTCGAGCACCTGACTCGGCCCAAATCCTATCACCTCAAAACGACGATCTAAGAGAGTGCCATCATGAGCGACAATGGCGCGGCGTTGCGCGGCAATTGGAACTACCCAACCACGATGTGGTTCGGATCGGGGCGTATTTCGGAACTTCCGGCCGCCTGCCGCGCGACCGGCATGACCCGTGCGCTTCTGGTCACCGACCCCGGTCTCGCGCGACTTCCCATGATCGCGGACGCGGTGGCGAATAACGATGCCGCCGGTCTGCCCACGGCCGTTTTCTCCGATCTCCGCCCGAACCCGATTGGACGAAATGTCTCCGACGGCGCCGCGACGTTCAGATCCGGCGAACATGATGGCGTTATCGCCTTCGGCGGTGGCAGCGCTCTCGATACCGGCAAGACAATCGCCCTGATGGCCCGGCAGACACGACCGATCTGGGACTTCGAAGACATCGGCGATTACTGGACGCGTGCAAACGCGGACGCCATTGTCCCGGTCGTGGCCGTTCCAACGACCGCCGGCACCGGCTCGGAAGTAGGCCGAGCTACGGTAATCGTGGACGAAGACAACCATCGAAAGGTGATTGTTTTCCATCCTCTGATGCTGCCCAAAATCGTGATCGCAGACCCGGAGCTTACGATCGGCCTACCACCGCATATCACCGCGGCCACCGGCATGGATGCGCTTGCGCACAACCTCGAGGCGCTTTGCGCACCCGGCTTTCACCCGATGGCGGACGGGATTGCCGTCGAAGGCACGCGTTTGGTCAAGGACTGGCTGGATTTGGCCGTCGAGGACGGCGGGAACCTGACCGCGAGGGCCAATATGATGGCGGCGGCGAGCATGGGCGCCACGGCATTCCAAAAGGGCCTCGGCCCGATACACGCGCTAAGCCACCCGGTCGGCGCCCTCTACGATACCCACCACGGCCTGACCAATGCGGTTTTCATGCCCTATGTCCTGTCCGCCAACCGACCGGCGATCGAAGAGCGCATGGTTCGCCTCGCCGGGTATCTTGGATTGCCGAATACTTCGTTCGACGCCGTGCTGGAATGGATCCTCGATCTCCGCGCTAAGATTGGAATTCCCCACACGCTTCGCGACCTCGGGGTTGGAGACGACCGGGTCGATGAAATATCGGCGATGGCCGAACGCGACCCGTCGGCGGCCAGCAATCCGACGCCGGTTACGGCGACAGAGTTAAAAACCATGTTGGTCGATGCACTTGACGGGAATCTGCCCTGAAGAAGCGGGTATCATTGTTTCATCGTGGAATTGCCGGTGGTTTCATTCATTCAATTGGAACCGAGCCAAGCACCGGTTGTTGTTATTTTCTGTGCCACCACGAATGGCGATTGAAATGACGGCACCGGAGCCGGAAATATAGGATATACGAGACTGGCGCCTTAGAGTTTCCAACGGAATCCTCTAATGTCTACATTCAGTTCTGATCACTTTGAAAACCACGAACAGGTCGTATTCTGCTGCGATCATGAGAGTGGTCTGCGTGCAATAATCGCGATCCACAATACGAACCGGGGCCCTTCCCTCGGCGGCTGCCGAATGTGGCCCTACGAAAGCGAAGAGCATGCGATCGCAGATGTGCTTCGGCTTTCCCGTGGAATGACCTACAAATCGGCGATCGCCAATCTTCCCCTCGGAGGCGGCAAGTCGGTCATCATCGGCGATCCGCAGAAGCACAAGTCGCGCCAGCTGTTTGAAGCCATGGGACGTTTCGTCGACAGTCTCGGCGGTCGCTATATTGTCGCTGAGGACGTCGGGATCAGCGTCGAGGATATCGACATCATTCGCTCCCAGACCCGTTACGCCGCCGGCCACAGCGGCGGCTCCGGCAATCCAAGCCCGTCCACCGCCTATGGAGTTTTTCTCGGCATCCGCGCGGCCCTCGCCTTCAGACATCATCGCAGCAGTTTCAAGGGACTCAAGGTCGCGGTACAAGGGTTGGGAAGCGTCGGTTACGCGCTTTGCGAATATCTCGCCGCTGAAGGCGCCGAACTTTTTGTCACCGATATCAAGGAGGAATCGATCGCGCGCGCAGTGCAAGAGCTCGGCGCCACCGCCGTCGCGCCGGAAGATATCTATGGTCTCGACGTCGATATCTATGCACCCTGCGCCCTGGGAGCGGTGATCAATGACGATACCCTCCACAATATCAAAGCTAAAATCATCGCCGGAGCGGCGAACAATCAACTTGCCGCGGATCGGCATGGACAAGCACTGGCGGATCTCGGCATCCTTTATGCTCCCGACTATGTGTTGAACGCCGGCGGCGTCATATCGGTGGCGAGCGAGGGACCGAGGGTCGACAAATCCGATGTGCCAGACCTCATCGAAGGGATCTACGATACGCTCATGGAGATCTTTGCGCGTGCCGAGGCCGAGGGGCGGCCAACAAATGTAATCGCCGACCGCCTCGCCGAGGAGCGTTTCGCGAAAGTCTGAGATGCCGGTTCTTCGGCATCGCCCGCGCCAAAAAAAATCGCTTGCGCTCCAAATTCGAAACGATCATATTGAAAATGCTAATGAGAACTATTCTCAATATGAATTGCAGCTAACGGAAGGCTTTTGGCAACGATGTCGATCTCTAAAACCTGCTTGATTCTGAAATTTCCCCGTCATAAAGCGGCTCTTTTTTCAATGGTTGTCGCATTGACGGGCTTCGGCCCTATTCAAAGCGCCCATGCCGCCGAAGAGGTCAACGTCTATTCATATCGCCAGGAAGTCTTGCTGCGTCCGCTCCTCGAGGCCTTCACAGAGGAAACCGGAATCGAGGTGAATTTGGTCAGCGGGAAAGCCGACGCGCTCCTCGAACGCCTCAAGAATGAGGGTCAAAATAGCCCGGCTGACATATTGCTAACCGTAGATGCCGGCCGATTACATCGCGCCGAACAAGCCGGCCTGCTGCAACCGGTTACGACCCCACAATTGCGATCAACGGTGCCGCCCCAGTACCAACATCCGGACGGCTATTGGTATGGCTTGTCGGTCCGCGCGCGGCCGATCTTCTACGCCAGGGACCGCGTCAGTCCGGAAGAATTGTCGACCTACGAAGCGTTGACCGACGAAAAGTGGAAGGAACGCATTTGCGTCCGCTCCTCGAATAACATCTACAACCAATCCCTCCTGGCCAGCTTGATCGCACACGATGGCGCCGAAGCGACCGAGGCGTGGACGAAGGGATTCGTCGCAAATCTTGCTCGAAAACCGCAAGGCGGCGATCGTGACCAGCTGCATGCGGTTGCCGCTGGACAGTGTGACCTGGCTCTGGCGAACACATACTATCTCGGTCAGCTGATGCAATCCGGCAAAGCAAACGATCGAGCGGCGGCGGATAAAGTCGCGGTGTTTTGGCCCAATCAGGACGACCGCGGTGTCCACGTGAATATCAGCGGGGCGGGCGTAACCAAGAGCGCCGAGAACAGGGACAACGCAATCCGTTTCCTGGAGTTCCTGGTTAGTGACCGGGCACAGAAGATCTACACGGAGAGCATCAACGAGTATCCCGTCAAAGACGATGTACCGTGGTCCGAGCTGGTAGCATCTTGGGGCCAATTCAAGGCCGATCACCTTAATCTGTCGACCCTTGGTGAAAACAACGCCGAGGCGGTGAGGATTGCCGACCGAGCCGGTTGGCGATAACGGGTCGGCCGTACCTAGTGACCGAGGCGGCCGGTCTCTCCAAAATCGTACTTGCGGCCCGGCTCTGTCCGGGCCGCTTTTTGCAGCGCGCGGCCGGTCGTCTTATAAGAGACCCAAGTCCCGCAACTCGGCCATGAGTGCGGCTGGCATATCATCGTCGGCGGCCGAAGCCACTGGCCGGTCAATCGGCGCGTCGCTGGATTCGAGGTAGCGCCACCCTTGCTGAGGCCGTCGCGCTTGAAGCACCGTCGGGACGTGGGTCGGGTCAAGCTCGATCGCACAAAATCCGCGGCCCTCGTTGTCGGTACGCCGCTCGATGCCGAGGATACGTTGGCGCACACGTACATAGCCTCGGATGATGAGATAGACAGAGCCGCCATCGAGGAGTTCGGCGGCGCGACGCGGCGTGTTGCGCGTGAAAATGTGAAGCCGGCCGTCCTCGCTGGTTTGCATTCGGCTCTTTTGAAATCGGCGCAAGTGCTCCACATCGTCTATGCCGACTGCCATTCTGAGCAAATGGATTGTCATTTCCCCGATACCATCGCTGCCATGACGCTTCGTTATCCAGCATCCTGCGCCGTTCATCGGCCGAGACTGCTGGCGACATAGGCCGCCTTGCCTTTAAGCGCAAGCGAAACGCGCGAAACCGGATCTCGGCCAAGAAAATCAGAAATGAACCAGCCCGTCTCAACCAACTTGGCCAAATCCACCCCAGTAACGATCCCGAGGCCGTCCAACATGTAGAGAACGTCCTCGGTCGCGACGTTGCCCGACGCTCCCTCGGCGTAAGGGCACCCGCCTAGCCCAGCAATCGAACTATCGACAACGGCGATGCCCACTTCCAGCGAGGCAAGCAGGTTGGCCAAGGCTTGGCCGTAGGTATCATGATAATGCACGGCCAATTGATCGAGGGGTACGCTTTCGGCGACGGCCCCAATCATCGCGCGGGCTTTCCCCGGCGTGCCCACACCGATTGTGTCACCGAGCGACACCTCGTAACAGCCCATGTCGAACAGGGCCGCGGCGACACGCGCCACGGCTGCGGGCGCGATCGATCCCTCATAGGGACAACCGAGCACACAGGAAACATATCCCCGCACCCGAATATTGCGCTCCGCCGCTGCCGCGGCCACCGGCCGAAAACGGTCGAGGCTTTCCGCAATCGAACAGTTGATATTCTTCTGCGAGAAGGATTCAGACGCGGCACCGAAAATCGCAATTTCGCCGGCGCCGGCGGCGACCGCATCGTCGAAACCGCGCATATTCGGCGTCAGCACCGGATATGAAACGCCAGGACGACGGTCGATCAGTCCCATAACATCCTTCGTATCCGCCATTTGCGGGACCCATTTGGGAGATACGAAGCTACCCACTTCGATCGTCGTCAATCCCGCATCTGCCAGCCGAGCTATAAGCTCGACTTTGATCGCGGTAGGAACCGTTTGGGATTCGTTTTGAAGTCCGTCACGCGGACCGACCTCGACAATTTTCACCTGCACCGGAAGCGACATTGGACTACCTCAAACCGGCTATTGTCTGGCGACGATCACTGAAACGCCGAACCGCGAAATAGGTGGCACCCCCTATAAATGGCAACAGCCTGCCGTGTCTAGGACGGCTCGCCGACGGCAAAAACGATCAATTCTGCACCTTCCGGGACCTGTTCGCCGACTCCGAATTTTATCGCATCCACAGTGCCGTCGGCGGGCGCCGAAATCGTATGTTCCATCTTCATCGCCTCCAGAATAACGAGCGGCGTTCCGCGCTTAACCTGTTGTCCGGTCCGCGCGAGAACATCGATAATCTTGCCGGGCATCGGCGCAGTCAGCCCCCCGCCTGCTATTTGCTCATCGGCGATATCCGCCATCGGATCGACAAGAACCAACTGATGGCGGACGTCTTGCGTAATGACAGTGAGCGTCCGGTCTTGACGGAAGACCTTGGCGCGAACGCGGAGCCCGTCCAAATCCGCATACAGCGCACCCGACGTCTCCATTCTTCCATCGACTTGCACCCGTCCGGACGGCAGGTCCATCGCAAAGCCCGAAGGGCGATAATGAACCATCACCGAAACCTCGCGGTCACCATCCTGAAATGCGAGCACTTGGTGATTGTCGTCGTTCAAACGCCAACCATCTGTCCGGTGCCAGGGGGAGTACGGGTCGCTCGATCGTGCCGCCGCGGTCATTGCGGCTTCGGCACGTTCCAAGAGTAGGAAAAGCGACGCAAGGGCCAATATTCCATCGGGTGCTGGTTCGGTCGGACGAATAAGAGTGTCGATATTGGCCGCGATAAAACCGGTATCAAAATCGCCGGCGACGAAATTTGGGTGCGCCGCCACAGCGGAGACCAATTCGATATTGGTGGACAACCCGACCACCACTGTTTGGTCCAAGCCCCGACGCAAGGTTCGAAGCGCCGAATTCCGATCTCGATCGTAAGCGATGATCTTCGCGATCATCGCGTCATAGTGGATCGAAATTTCGTCGCCCTGGCGAAAGCC
The DNA here is from genome assembly GCA_024244705.1 of Alphaproteobacteria bacterium. Lineage (NCBI taxonomy): Bacteria > Pseudomonadati > Pseudomonadota > Alphaproteobacteria > Alphaproteobacteria bacterium. Next base: position 40,907 of record JAAEOK010000032.1, on the reverse strand, counting down.
CCGATCGACCCGTAGCCCTTCTGATTCCAGCGGAAAATCCGCATGCGCGAGGCGACCGGTCTGAGGCAAAAAATCGCGCTTGGGATCTTCGGCGTAGATTCGCGCCTCCACCGCATGGCCAACGATCTCTAAGTCGTCCTGGCGGCACGGCAGCGCCTCGCCAAATGCCACCCGCAACTGCCATTCGACCAGGTCATGACCGGTTATCATCTCGGTAACGGGATGCTCGACCTGCAGCCGGGTATTCATTTCCATGAAAAAGAATGCACCGCTCTGATCGACAATGAACTCGACCGTGCCCGCGCCGACATAGCCGATGGCCTGGGCCGCGGCGATCGCCGCTGCGCCCATTTCGCCCCTTCGCGCCTCGTCCATACCCGGCGCCGGGGCCTCTTCAATCACCTTCTGATGACGGCGTTGCACGGAACAATCGCGTTCGAATAGGTGCACCGCGTCGCCGTGCCCGTCGGCGAACACCTGAAACTCGATGTGGCGGGGTCGGGTGATGTATTTCTCGATCAGGATCCGATCGTCACCAAAGGCGTTCATCGATTCGCGCCGCGCGCTCTCCAAGGCCGCTGCGAGGTCGACCTCGCGTTCAACGATTCGCATGCCGCGCCCGCCGCCCCCGGCGGATGCCTTGATCAGAACGGGATAACCTGCCTTCCGGGCCTCGGCCTCCAGTAGGCGCACGTCCTGATTGTCGCCGTGATACCCCGGCACCAGGGGAACTCCGGCTTCGGACATTATGGCCTTTGCCGCGCTCTTCGATCCCATCGCCCGGATCGCCTGTACGGGCGGACCGATAAACACAATTTCCGCCTGCCCGCATGCCTCGGCGAAATCCGCGTTCTCGCTAAGGAAGCCGTACCCCGGATGAATCGCCTGGGCGCCGGTTTGTTGGGCCGCGTCGATAATCGCTGAGGCGTTCAAATAGCTTTCGCGGGCCGGCGCCGGTCCGATCAACACGGCCTCGTCGGCCATCTCGACATGCATCGCATCGCGATCCACGGTCGAAAACACGGCCACGGTGCGAATTCCCAGTCGACGCGCCGTCTTGACGACACGGCAGGCGATCTCGCCACGATTAGCGATCAATATTTTGTCGAACATGGCCTTCACTCCCGCTCCCGCAAGTCCCGCTTTCCCTGTCGGCGCGAATGACTGATTATCTCGTTGAAGCCGAACAAGAGGAGCAGAATTCCAAACACGACCTGAATCGCCACGACGACTCTCACCGCATCATTTGCCGGGACGATGTCGCCGTACCCCACGGTACTCAGACTAATGATCGAAAAGTACAAGCTGTCTGTAAACGTCATTGACTGCAAGGTGTCGTGAATCAGAAACATGTGCCTGACCGTGAAGGTATCGATGATCTGATAGATGCAGGCAAAAACGATTACGTTGAGCGAATAGAAGGTAAGAAACGCAAAGGCCGGCGCCGCCAATTGTCGGATACGGGTGATCAGGTCCTGGAACAAGGCGCCGGTATCGACGAGAAATGCCGTGACACCGGGACTCGCGGCGTAGACCAAGACCGACGTGACCGTCATCGCGACGACGAAGACGATATCCGATGCCTCGCGCCCGAGTCCCAGCCCCGGCACCAGGAACGTCGAAATCGCTATCGCTCCACTCGGTATCAACCACCGCACACTGTGGCCAAGCTTGCGTTCGTCGGGGAGTGCCCCCTCGATGATGATTCTCCGGATAGCGTCCTTCTGTCGCAACGCCCCAACGAGAAACGCGACCAACGGTAGCGCAAAGAAAATCGGATAGAGGCGATAGTCGACAAGCGGAAAGTTATTCTTGACGATAAAAATATAGACGCATGCATACACCGCAAGCGAGTTGGCCAAAGCGACGCCAAGAACCTGGCTGTGGGGAAACAGCGCATAGAAGAAGCCAACGCCGAGCGCGGCCACGCCGACAACCGCCAGATTGAACAGCGAGAACCCCTCGGCGCTGGCCACCGAGACCAGCAGAATAAGGACCAGCGTGAACACCGCCGGCCCGGCCCATTGCCGCGCTCGGCTGCTCATTGCTGTCCCCAAATCCGATAGGGAGAAGGGCCATAGATGCTTGTCAAGGGTCTCGCCGCCATGACGGTTTTCGTTTTTCGAGGAATGCCGCGATCCCTTCCTTGCCCTCGTCCGATGCCCTGACATCGGCGATCCGCCGCGCAGTCAAATTCGTCATCGCGTCGTCGATGGGCCCGGACTGAACGCTGGCAATAATGTCCTTCGAGACCGCTTGCGCGTGCGGGCCACCGGTGAGTATGACCTCAGCAGTCTTAACTCCCGCGTCTTCCAGGTCCTCTGGGGCAACGACCATGTGAACCAGCCCGAGACGTGCCGCCTCGGCGGCGTCGAAGCGCTCGGCGGTAAGGAAATATCGCCGCGCCGCGCGAGCGCCGATGGCGCGGACGACGTAGGGACTGATCACCGCCGGAATGAGGCCGAGCCGCACCTCCGAAAGACCAAAGACGGCCTGCGTGGAGGCGATCGCGATATCGCAGCAAGCGACGACGCCAACGCCGCCGCCGAGCGCGGCGCCTTGCACCAACGCGATGACTGGTTTCGGCACGTCGTTCAGCGTTCGCATCAAACCAGCCAATGCAACGGCGTCGGCCTCGTTTTCGGCTCGACCATAGCCCGACATGCGCTTCATCCAATTGAGATCGGCGCCGGCGCAAAAGCTCTTGCCCATCGCCGCGATCACGACCATGCGGACGGCCGCGTCCGCACCAACTCTCTCCAATTCCCCGGTGAGGCCGGCGATTAGTGCGTCGTCAAATGCGTTATGCACATCGGGACGATTGAGGCAAATCCTCGCAATACCCCGATCGTCCAATTTGGAGAGGTACCCCAATTCTTTCATGGCTACATCCTGAAGACGCCGAATTTCGGTTCCTGGACCGGTGCGTTGTACGCCGCCGAGAGGCCGAGGGCGAGGACCATCCGCGTGTCGGCCGGATCGATGATGCCGTCATCCCAAATTCGCGCGCTCGCATAATATGGGTGCCCCTGGTGCTCGTACTGATCCAGAATTGGCTGTTTGAACACGGCTTCGTCCTCGGCTGACCAGGTGTCTCCGCGAGCTTCGAGGTTGTCCCGCTTGACCGTGGCCAAGACACTCGCCGCCTGCTCTCCGCCCATGACCGATATGCGGGCGTTCGGCCACATCCAAAGAAATCGTGGCGAATAGGCGCGACCGCACATGCCATAGTTTCCGGCGCCGAAACTTCCGCCGATGATGATTGTGAATTTCGGCACCCGGGCAGTCGCGACCGCTGTGACCATCTTGGCCCCGTCCTTCGCGATACCGCCCGATTCGTACTTCTTGCCGACCATGAATCCGGAGATACTCTGCAGGAAGATCAGCGGAATGTCCCGCTGGCTGCACAACTCGATAAAGTGCGCGGCCTTCAGCGCCGATTCCGAGAACAGGATACCGTTGTTGGCAATAATGCCAACGGGATAGCCCCAGATATGGGCGAACCCGCAAACAAGCGTGGTACCATAGGTTTGCTTGAACTCGTCAAGCTCGCTGCCGTCGACGACGCGTGCGATCACTTCCCGAACATCGTAGGGTTGGCGGACATCATCGGGGACGACGCCGTAAATCTCCTTCGGATCGTAAAGCGGCGGACGCGGTTCGCGTAGTTTGAGCGGTACATCTTTTCGTTTGTTCAGGTTCCCGACAATTCCCCGCGCAATCGACAAGGCGTGGGTGTCGTTGAGGGCATAGTGATCGGTGACACCGGACGCCCGCGAATGGACATCCGCGCCGCCAAGTTCCTCGGCGGTGACGATTTCTCCGGTCGCCGCCTTGACCAACGGCGGGCCGCCGAGAAAAATCGTTCCCTGCTGGCGCACGATGATCGATTCATCACTCATCGCCGGAACATAGGCGCCGCCGGCGGTGCAGGAGCCCATGACCACCGCGACCTGGGGTACGCGCATCGCAGACATGTTGGCTTGGTTGTAAAAAATGCGGCCGAAATGAGTGCGATCCGGAAAAACATCATCCTGATTGGGAAGGTTCGCCCCACCGGAATCGACAAGGTAGATGCAGGGTAGTCGGTTCTCCTGCGCGACCTCCTGGGCGCGGAGATGCTTTTTCACAGTCATCGGATAGTAGGTGCCGCCCTTCACAGTGGCATCATTGCAGACGACGACACACTCGCATCCCGCGATGCGGCCAATACCAGTAATCACACCAGCAGCCGGCACCTCGTCGTCGTACATGCCATGGGCGGCAAGTTGGGAGAATTCGAGAAACGGTGATCCGACATCGAGCAACGTCCGCACCCGATCCCGCGGTAACAGCTTACCGCGCGACAAGTGTTTCTCACGCGCTCTTTCGCCACCGCCCGTCTTTATTCTGGCAACTTGATGACCGAGATCCGTGACCAGCCGACCCATCGCCTCGGTATTGTGCTGGTAAATGTCGGACCGCGTGTCCAGTGTCGAAACGATTCGCGTCATATCCGGCCTTCCCTCACCGCCCCCATCTGCGGCAGCTTATTACAGAGCAATCAATTTTCATTGAACTACAATCACATAGAGGTGAAAATCTATTTACAATATATGTTAATGTGAACATTTAGCGAATACGCCTTTCATCCAGTTTATCCGAATTGGCACCGATTCATTACCGATCCGATCCGCACCTTTCGCATCAAGCCGCGACGCGGCGGCGATAGGCCGCCAGCCAAAAAATCGAAACAAGCACCAGCACGACCGCAGGCAGCGCCAACAATCCGACCGCCGTCCAACTTATCTGATGCAGCAGACTCCCGGACAGGAACGTCGCAGTCCCCGTCACGGCGAATATCATAAGGTCGTTCACACCCTGCGCTTTGGCGCGTTCCGCGTTCGTGTAGGTTTCGGTCAGCAATGTGGTCGAGCCGACAAACAGAAAGTTCCAACCGACACCGAGCAGGAACATCGAGACCCAAAAATGGGTCAGGGTGAGGCCACTGATCGCCAATAGAATGCAAACCACGATCAACATCGCGCCGACCTGCATGACCCTTAGGGTTCCAAGGCGATGAATAAGCGATCCGGTGAAAAACGACGGCAAATACATGCCCAACACGTGCCATTGAATGACGAACGCAACGTCTTCGAAGCCCAGTCCGTGCCCCATCATGGCCAACGGCGACACCGACATCATCAACACCATGACGCTGTAGGAGACGATGCCACCAAGCAGGGCAACGCGATAAGCCGGTTGACGAGCGATCGCGACGAAAGGTCGACCGCCATGCAAATCCTCGCGCGGCGGCGGCGGTATATCGATGAACGCCACGATCAGCATGATCAGTATGGAAAACACGGCGACCGAGACGAAGGTCCCGGCGAACACCACGGGAGCCAAAAGGTCCCGCGACCACATGGCCACGTTCGGTGCGATAAAAGCGGCAAGAATTCCGCCGGCCAGTACAAAAGAGATCGCGCGGCTGCGATAGTCGTCATCGGCGACGTCGGCCGCCGCGAACCGATAGTACCAATTGCACCCAATACCAGCGCCGACAAACGGCGTGCTCAGGCAGAAAAGAACGAAGCTCTGTTGATAGACTGCGTTGACGGCCAGCGCCGCACCAATGACGATCAGTGCTGCGCCGAGAAGGAAACCTGCGCGGCGGCCATACCGCTGCATGAAGAACGACACCGGCAGCGTCGCACCGGCGGTACCCATCCATTGCAGCATGATCGGCAAGGTGGCGAAGCTCTTGTCCTCGGCAAGCATGCTGCCGGTCAGCGCCGAGATTGTCACCATCGTCATCGATACGCTGGTCGCCAGGGACCAGCAGACCACCAACAGGGGAATATTACGCTTGAAAGCGCTTGGGGCGGCCCGCAGGCTACGCACGCTATGCCCTCTATTCCGCCGCCAATGCGCGGCTGATGACCAGTCGCTGTACGTCGCTGGTGCCCTCATAGATCTGGCACACGCGAACATCCCGGTAGATGCGTTCGACCGGAAAGTCGTCCAGGTAGCCGTAGCCGCCATGGATCTGGATCGCGTCGGAACAGACGGTTTCCGCCATCTCCGAGGCAAACAGCTTGGCCATCGATGCCTCTTGCAAACAGGGCCGGCCGGCATCGCGAAGGGCGGCCGCGTGCAACAACAGTTGCCGAGCCGCCTCGATTCGGGTCGCCATGTCGGCGAGACGGAACCCAACGGCCTGGTGCTCGATGATCGGCTTTCCGAAGCTCTCCCGCTCGGTCGCGTAAACCCGCGCCGCCTCGAAAGCCGCCCTCGCCATCCCGACCGACTGAGCCGCGATCCCGATACGCCCACCTTCGAGGTTGCTGAGCGCGATGCGGTAGCCTTGGCCCTCATCGCCAAGCAAGAGATCAGGCGTTAATTTACAATCGTCGAACACGATCTGACAGGTATCGGACGCGCGCTGTCCGAGCTTGCTTTCGACCCTGGCGACTTCGTAGCCGGGCGTATCGGTCGGGACAACAAAAGCGCTGATTCCCTTGCGTCCAGCCTCCGGATCCGTAACGGCAAACACGATCGCAATATTGGCATTCCGGCCCGAAGTAATGAACTGCTTGGTGCCGGAAAGCTCGTACTGATTGCCGACCCTTTTTGCACGAGTACGAATCGCCCCGGCGTCGGAGCCGGCATGGGGCTCCGTCAGACAGAAAGCACCGAGCATTTCGCCTCGCGCCAATGGCCGGAGGAAGCGCTCTTTCTGATCGAGAGTGCCGAATCCATTGATCGCCATCGCGACAACGGAATTCTGCACCGACATGATTGTCGAGCAGGCCCCGTCGCCGGCCGCCACTTCCTCCAACGCCAAGGCATACGAAACGTGGTCGGCGCCAACACCGTCCCAGTCCTCGGGGACCAACATGCCAAGGAGCCCAAGCTCTCCCATTTCGGTAATCGCCTGACGGGGAAAGGCCGATTCACGGTCCCAATCAGCCGCGTTGGGCAAGAGCTTGTCAGTCGCAAAGCTCCGCGCCATGTCGCGGATCATTATTTGTTCTTCATTTAGAATCATTGGGTTAAGCCGCCTCTCCTGATTTTCCGGCCGGCGCGGTGAACCGCTGCTTGAAGGTAAAAGCATGAACGGTCGGACCTAGGGTTTGCAATGATCCCAGCTTTTTTTTGGCTTCCCCGAGGTTCGGAATATGCCCCGCCGGCACCCACCACAACACCATGTGGCGGTCACCGAAGCGTTCGAACCATTCCTTGCGGCGCGCCATGACGGCGGCGTGACCCGACTTGTAGACATAATCGAAAAGGGCATCGACTGAGGTCCAAACCGACATGTTGATCAACAGCCTCGGGTCGTCGAAGGCCTGTATTGTCGTTGCGTTGCCGCTGTCGTCCTGGAGGCGCCAAACGAACCCTGGTGCTTGATCGGCCAGCGCGTTGATTTTATTCAACTTGGCGACAAATTCGGCCATCACCGGATCGTCCATTGGCGCCATCGCGCGAGCGATATTGAACTGGGCAAGGTGAAAATCCGTCATCTCTCCTACCACTCCAATTCGCGCCCATCATACCTAAAGAAGCGCCCATTCATATGCGGCGTCAGGCTAGCGATCACGGCACGCATCTCGGTCACGCTCTCGTGCACCTCCAAGTCGCCTCCCGCCCCGCCCATGTCGGTCCGCACCCATCCCGGGTGGATCATCACGGTCGTGATGCCGTGCGGCGCCAATTCAACGGATACAGTCCGCATCAACGAATTAAGGGCGGCCTTGCTTGCCCGATATGCCGCCATTCCACCGGAATCGTTCATTGCCATGCTTGCCATATCACTGCTGATCGCAACGATATTGCGGGTCGTGCTCTTTGCCACGTTCGGCCACAGCGCTCCGACAATATTGAAAGGCGCGTAGGCGTTAATTGACACCACACTATCCCACATCTCCTCGTCGACAGTACCCAATCCGCCATCGCCGGCATGCAGGACGCCGGCGTTGTTGATCAGGACATCGATGGCGCGATCGGCCATCGCCGCCTGCAAGGCGGCGACCGCATCGGCGCGCGCGACGTCGAGGTCGAATATCTCGATATTCCCTCGGATAGCACGCAGAGCGGCTTCGCCGGCGTCATCACGACAAGTCGCGATGACATTCCATCCCGCACCGGCATATTGGCGCGCGAACTCCAGGCCCAAGCCACGTCCCGCGCCGGTGATCAAGACGGTGGACATCGCCATATCTTATTGGCGCCAGCTTGCCCTAGCTCACGCGCTCAACGGCGATCGCGGTCGCCTCACCGCCACCGATACAGAGCGAGGCCACGCCGCGCTTGAGGTCGTACTTTTGAAGAGCGTTGAGGAGCGACACCACGATCCGGGCGCCCGACGCTCCGATCGGATGACCAAGGGCACAGGCACCGCCGTGGATATTGACCTTGGCGTGGTCGAGGTCGAGATCCCGCATCGCGGCCATTGTCACCACCGCAAAGGCCTCATTGATCTCGAATAAATCGATGTCATCGGCCGACCAATCGACCCTTTCGAGCAGTTGACGCATGGCGAAGATCGGCGCCGTGGTGAACCATGCCGGCTCGTTGGCGTAGGTCGCGTGGCCCTTGATCACCGCAAGCGGGTTGATCCCACGCTTGTCGGCTTCGGACATGCGCATCAAGATCAATGCTGCCGCGCCATCGGATATCGAGCTCGAATTGGCCGGCGTAACCGTCCCGTTCTCGCGAAATGCCGGCTTAAGGCGCGGAATCTTATTGAGGTCGGCCGCGAGCGGCTGTTCGTCGGTTTCGACGATTTCGTCGCCCTTGCGTGATTTGACCGTTACCGGCACCACCTCAGCGGCAAATGTCCCATCTACAATCGCCTCTTTCGCCCGCGTCAGCGAGGTGATGGCGAATTCGTCCTGAGACTCGCGGGTAAACTGATAATGTTGCGCCGTATCTTCCGCGAATGTGCCCATGAGACGCCCTTTATCGTAGGCGTCCTCGAGCCCATCGAGGAACATATGGTCGGCGATCTTGCCATGGCCGAGCCGGTAACCTCCGCGCGCGCGATCAAGAATGTACGGCGCGTTGGTCATGCTCTCCATCCCGCCGGCAACCATGATCTCATTGCTTCCCGCCGCGATCAGATCGTGGGCCAGCATCGTCGCCTTCATTGCCGAGCCGCACATCTTGTTGACTGTCGTGCATCCGGCCTGCCACGGAATACCCGCACCGTGCGCCGCTTGGCGCGCGGGCGCCTGCCCCTGCCCGGCAGGCAGGACGCAGCCCATAAGGACCTCTTCGACATCCTCCGGTTTGGCCCCGGAGCCGACCAAGGCGCCGCGGACGGCAACGGCGCCGAGCTCCGGCGCGGACACGTCCTTCAACGAACCTTGCAACCCGCCCATTGGCGTCCGCGCTGCACCAGTAATTACGATCGGATCGGCGTCACTCATTGTCGTCGCTCCTTCATCCCGACAGGAATACGAAGATACCTATTTCTCATAGGGGGTCCCGTCCTTGTGGGCGAAAACTCCTCGGCCGCCGGTATGGCGATACTGCAGGTCGATGCCCGGATATTCGCAGGCATCCTTGGCGGCGCGCGTTCCGATTTCGATATAGATCGCCATCGACTCCGATTTGTTGATGAGATGATGGGCGTCCGGGTGGCCGGCTGGAAAGCCTGCCGCCATGCCGGCGGTCAGCTTGGTTTCACCGGCGTCGGTGGCCAAGATGAGCTCGCCCTCCAAAATGTAGACAAACTCATCCTCGTTGCTATGCCAGTGCCGCTGCGACGAGCCCGCGCCCGGCGGCAAATGAACCAGATTGACACCGAACTGGGTCAGGCCGAACGGGTCGCCAAGCACACGTTTTAGCCGCTCCCCTACGATCGCATCGAAGGGTGCAGGATATCCGGTTCCGCGCCGTCCCTCGAGAGCGAGCGTGTCGACCGCGACAATGGTCGGCCCCTGGGCAGCACCAGCGCCTGACATTACGCCGTCTCCTCAAACAATTCGCGGCCGATCAACATGCGGCGGACCTCGCTGGTCCCGGCGCCGATTTCGTAAAGCTTCGCATCGCGCAATAGTCGGCCGGTCGGATAATCGTTGATATAGCCATTTCCGCCCAGGCTCTGGATGGCCTCGAGCGCCATCCAGGTCGCCTTTTCCGCCGCGAACAGGATCGCCCCGGCGGCATCCTTTCGGGTTGTCTCGCCACGGTCGCAGGCTCTCGCGACGGCATAGACGTAAGCCTTCGCCGCATTCATCGTCGTGTACATATCGGCGATCTTTCCTTGCATAAGCTGAAAGGTGCCGATGGGCCGGCCGAATTGCTGGCGTTCGTGGAGATACGGGACCACCACATCCATGCAGGCTTGCATGATGCCGAGCGGTCCCGCGGCAAGGACGGTGCGCTCATAATCGAGACCGCTCATCAGAACGTGAACGCCCTTATTGACCTCGCCGAGCACGTTTTCCTCCGGCACCTCGCAATCCTCGAAAACCAGCTCACCGGTGTTCGATCCGCGCATGCCGAGTTTGTCGAGTTTCTGCGCCGTGGAAAATCCTTTGAACCCCTTTTCGACCAAGAACGCGGTTATTCCCCGGGGGCCCGCATCCGGGTCGGTCTTGGCATAAATGACCATCGTATCCGCATCCGGGCCGTTCGTGATCCACATCTTGCTGCCGTTCAGGACCCATCGGTCGCCGATCTTGTCCGCGCGGGTGCGCATCCCGACGACATCGGAACCCGCGCCGGGTTCGCTCATCGCCAGCGCACCAACGTGCTCGCCCGATACCAGCTTCGGAAGATAGCGCTGTTTCTGTTCGGCATCTCCGTTTCGGCGGATCTGATTGACGCAAAGGTTGGAGTGTGCGCCGTAACTGAGACCCACCGAGGCCGAGCCGCGGCTGACCTCTTCCATCGCCACGCAATGCTCCAGATAGCCCATACCGGCACCGCCATACTCTTCCTCCACGGTGATCCCGAGAATTCCGAGATCGCCCATTTTGCGCCAGAGATGCATCGGGAACTCGTTGCTCGAGTCGATCTCCCCGGCGAGCGGTGCGATCTCGTCGGCGGTAAAGCTCATCACCGTGTCGCGAAGCATGTCCGCGATTTCGCCGAGATCAAAGTTCAGGGATGGCAACTGGTTGGGAATCATTGAATCGTCCTTTAGCCGGCGCGCGAAAACAGCGTAATGCGACACTACCGAATTTGCGAAGAATATCAGGCGACGCGCTGGTCCGACATACCGGCCATGCGCATGATCGTGACCAGGGCGGCTCCGCACTGCGTCTCATTCCCGTCGCCGAGCGCAAAAACATCGGAACGGACAACGCTCAACCGGGAGCCCGGTTTGATCACCTGGCCGCGAGCGATCATGCTCGTGCCCCGGGCCGGCGCCAACAGGCTCAGTTTGTACTCCACGGTCAATGGACTCGAGTCGGCGTCAAATAATGTAAATGCCGCATAGCCCGCCGCATTGTCGGCAAGCGTTCCAGTCACTCCACCGTGGAAAAAACCGTGCTGCTGCCCCAACTGATCGCGGAATTCCAGTCGGATTTCAACGAATCCAGGCTCTACCCGAGTCATCTCGGCTCCCAAAAAGCCCATGAAGCCCTGGCGGCCAAAACTGTCGCGGACCCGTTCCGCAAAGTCCGGGTTACGCGTTTGAAATGTAGTGGTTTTGCTCATGCCATCGCGTCCAAGAGCGTCGCGGCCCAGTTTCCGAATGAAGCCAGCCGACCCAATTTACTTGACGTTTACGTAAACGTCAAGTAAATTGGGTAAGAATTGGCCCTAAGTCGCGCCGCCCTTGGTCACGAGGCGCGCCATACATTGCGCCTCCACGGCGTCGAGTTCGGTCAAGATCACATCGATATCCTCGCGCTGCCGCATCAACACTGCGCGTCGCTCGGCAATCTTTTCCAGGAAGTGGCGAAGCTGACCGACCTCCCCCGGCTCGGAATCGTACAAATCGATGATCTCGGCGATCTCTTTCAGCGAGAACCCGAGGCGCTTGCCGCGCAGAATAAGCTTCAATCGGACGCGGTCACGCGCCTTGTAAACCCGGGCCTGGCCCCGCCGTTCGGGGGCCAACAAACCCTCGTCCTCGTAGAATCGAATCGTCCGAGTCGTAATATCGAACTCTTTGGCCAGATCGGTGATGGAGAAGGTCTCTGTCATGGCGTCTTGATCTTGCGTCGACGGACGGCACTGTATTTGCCCTTTACGTAAACGTAAACGATAACTTTGATTGTGTTGGGCGGCCGAGCAAACACCTCCGGACCCACGGTACGCACGGCGACCACCGCGATCGTCGCGATCTAGAGAAGGATCAGCGCGGCCAGTCCAAGAAAGGCCAGAAACCCCACGACATCGGTAACCGTCGTTACGAATACACCGGACGCAATCGCCGGATCGATGCCGACCCGCCCCAAAGCAAGGGGAACCATGGTTCCGGCGACCCCGGCAACGATCAAATTGATGATCATGGCAAGCGCGATCACCAGTCCCAGCGCGACGCTGTCGAACCAGAGCCCGGCGACGACAGCGATCAGCACGGCGAACAAAACGCCATTGATCATGCCGACCACAAACTCCTTGCCGATGAAGCCGAGTTGATTGAGCGGGGTCAGCTCCCGCATCGCCAGCGCCCGCACGGCGACCGTCAGAGTCTGGGTCCCGGCATTGCCCCCCATCGACGCGACGATCGGCATGAGCACCGCCAGCGCAACGATCTGCTCGATGGTGCCTTCGAAAAAGGCAATGACGACGGACGCCAAGATGGCCGTGAGCAAGTTGACGAAGAGCCAAGAAAACCGTGCCCGCGTGGTGTCGAGAACGGCACGGTACAGATCGATCCCCGTCACACCGCCCAAACGCAGGATATCTTCTTCCGCTTCCTCATCGATAACGTCGACAATGTCGTCGATCGTAATCGTTCCCACGAGGCGACCGGTCGTGTCGACGACCGGTGCCGAGATCAAGTCCAACTGCCGAAACAGGTAGGCAACCTCTTCCTGATCGAGTTCCGCCGGAATGGGTCGCAAATATTCGGTTTCCATGATCTCACTGACAATCACCGACCGTTTCGTCCGCAGGACCCTGTTCAGCGGCAATGTGCCGACCGGCTGCTCGTCCTTGTCGACCAGGAAGATATCGTAGAAATCATTCGGCAGGTCGTCGGTCTCGCGCATGTAATCGATGGTCTCGCCGACCGTCCAATAAGACGGAATCGCCACGACCTCCCGCTGCATCATGCGGCCGGCGCTGTCCTCCGGATAGCGCAGGTTGTCCTCGACGTAAGCCCGTTCCTCGGCGGGAATGGCATCGAGGACTTCGCGCTGTTCGTGTTCGTCGAGATCTTCGATCAGGTCGACGGCGTCGTCCGAATCGAGCGCGGTCAGGGCCTTGGCGAACTCTTCCTTGCCCAACGCCTCGATGGCTTGTTCACGAGTGTCTTCATCGAGTTCGGTCAGAAATTCCGGATCGAGGACATCGCCGGCAATTTCGATCAGCCTGCGGCGACTCTCGGTATCGAGTTCCTGAACGAGGTCGCCCGTCTGACTGTAGTGCAGTGGCGCAACGAGTTCCCGCAAGCGGCCGCCATCGTTCGCCTCGATCGCGGCCGACACCTCGTCGATGAATTCCTGTGTCAGGTCGTAGTCGACGTCCGGCCCGTCGTCGGCGTCCTGAATTTCGGCCGCTTCCTCGGTCACGAGGCATCCCTGTCGTTGTCGGCCCTGGTCCGGCTCTGCGCGTCGACTACGGTCATCGCGCCCATGTTGACAATTCCACGCACGGTCACCGACGGCGTCAAGATGTGCGCGGTCATGTCCGTTCCCAATAGAATTGGTCCAACCGATAGAGCGTCACCGATCGTCTTGAGCATGTTCAAGGCGATATTGGCCGCGTCCAGGTCGGGCATGACCAAGAGATTGGCCTGACCCTTCAATTGCGAATCGGGGAAAATGCGGTTGCGAATCTCTTCGTTCAAGGCCGCGTCCGCGTGCATTTCACCGTCGGCCTCAAGATCGGGCGCCCGCTCGGTGAGGATCTGCGCGGCCTCGCGGACTTTGCGAGCCGATTGCGTATCGCGGCTGCCAAAATTCGAGTGCGATACGAGGGCGATTTTTGGCACGATACCGAAACGCTCCATATGCCGAGCCGATAATATCGCCATTTCGGCGAGTTCCTCCGCCGACGGATCGGGGGTGACATAGGTGTCGCAAATGAAATAGGTGCCCTGCGGCAAGATGATCAGCGACAGGGCCGATAAATCGCGAATTCCCGGAGCTTTCCCGATGACATCAAGGACGTCGTCGAGGTGGTCCCGGTAACGTCCAATGGTGCCGCACAAGAACCCATCGGCCTCACCGCGCCTGACCATAAGGGCCGCGATTACCGTTGTATCGGTGCGCACCACGGTGCGCGCGAAATCGGGAGAAACGCCCTTGCGTGACATGATGCCGTGATAGAGCTGCGAATAATCGGCATACCTCGGATCGTCCTCGGGGTCGCAGAGACCGACGTCGCGATCGAGACGAAAACGCAACCCCAATTTCTTGATACGGCTTTTGACCACCGACCGTCGTCCGATCAGGATCGGCTTGGCTAGTCCCTCGTCGATCAGGACCTGCACCGCGTGAAGCACGCGGTCCTCCTCGCCCTCGGCGAAGGCGATCCGCTTGGGATCGGTCTTGGCGAGCTCGAAAACCGGTTTCATGACAAGCCCGGAGCGGAATACGAACTGGTTGAGGCGCTCTTCGTAGGCGTCGAAATCCTCGATCGGGCGGGTCGCGACGCCGGTTTCCATGGCCGCTTTCGCGACCGCCGGGGCGATATTGACGATGAGCCGGGGATCGAAAGGCCGCGGGATCAGGTAATCGGGACCGAACATCAAGCTCTGACCACCATAGGCGCGGGCGGCGACATCCGATGGCTCGGCGAGAGCGAGATCGGCCAAGGCGCGAACGCAGGCGAGTTTCATTTCTTCATTGATCGTCGTTGCACCGACATCCAGCGCACCGCGAAAGATGTAGGGAAAGCAAAGCACGTTGTTGACCTGGTTCGGATAGTCCGACCGTCCGGTGGCCATGATCGCGTCCTTGCGAACCTTGGCAACCTCCTCCGGGAGAATTTCCGGCACCGGATTGGCCAGCGCGAGGATGATAGGCCTTTTGGCCATGCGCTTGGCCTGGTCCGGTTTCAGGACGTTCGGGGCGGAAAGTCCGAGGAATATATCGGCGCCATCGATGATGTCGTCGAGCGTGCGGGCATCGGTTTTCTGGGCGTATTGAGATTTACGCGGGTCCATCAGAACTTTGCGGCCCTTGTAGACCACGCCTTCGACGTCGCTTACCCATATGTTTTCAAGCTTCACGCCTTGGAGCCGCAGGAGATCGAGGCAGGCAAGCGCCGCGGCACCGGCTCCCGAGACGACCAATTTGATCGATTCGATGGGCTTCTTGACCAGGCGAAGCGCATTCAAGATCGCCGCATTGACGATGATCGCCGTACCATGCTGATCATCGTGAAACACCGGAATTCCACAGCGTTCCTTGAGTCGTCCCTCGACCTCGAAACATTCCGGCGCCTTGATATCCTCGAGGTTAATTCCACCAAAGGTCGGTTCGAGGCTGGCGATTATGTCAACGAGCTTGTCGGGGTCGCGTTCATCGACCTCGATATCGAAGACATCGATGCCGGCGAATTTCTTGAATAGGACCGCCTTTCCCTCCATCACCGGCTTGGCCGCTAGGGCTCCAATTGCGCCAAGGCCGAGCACCGCCGTGCCATTCGAAATCACTGCGACCAGATTGCCGCGTGCCGTTAACGTCGCCGCTTCACTTGGATCCTCCGCAATAGCATCGCAGGCCGCGGCGACGCCAGGCGAGTATGCAAGTGCCAAATCGCGCTGATTGGCCAGCGGCTTGGTCGCCTGGATTGCAAGCTTTCCAGCGGGTGCAGCCCGATGGTATTGCAAAGCACTTTCGCGGAGTTCGTCGGCCATGGGTGCCCCCTGTGGGTTCATTTGAATCCGCAGGATACGCGGGCCCATTGCGGGAGACAACAAAGGCCCGCCGCGTCCGCGACGGGCCGTGAACCAATGGTGCGGTCGAGAAGACTCGAACTTCCACGGGGTATTACCCCACAGCGACCTCAACGCTGCGCGTCTACCAATTCCGCCACGACCGCTGAATTCCCGGGGGGAGATAGCAAATCAGTGCAATGTTATCAAGGGTTCACGGCGTATGGCCGAAACGCTAGGGTTGCGGCATGGCCGACATCGAATGGCAGACTAGCGACGGCTTGGTCGACTACGAGGCCGCCATCGCGGCAATGGAGCGGCGCGTCGCAGGAATCCGGGCGCACCAGGAATCGGAGTTGATCTGGCTTGTCGAACACCCCCCGCTCTATACCGCGGGCACAAGCGCACGAGATACCGACCTCTTGGATCCCGATCGTTTTCCGGTCTATCGCACCGGACGCGGTGGGCAGTACACCTATCACGGCCCCGGGCAACGGGTCGTCTATGTGATGCTCGACCTGACCCGCCGCGACAATGACGTTCGCTGTTTCGTCTACGACCTTGAAGAATGGATCATTCGAACGCTGGACAAGTTTAACCTGCGGGGAGAGCGGCGAGAGGGCCGTGTCGGCATCTGGATTTCACGTGGCGGCGGGCGCGAGGATAAGATCGCGGCGATCGGCGTTCGTATCCGTCGATGGGTCACCTTCCACGGTATTGCGATCAATGTTGAGCCCGATCTCAGTCATTTCGGAGGTATCGTCCCGTGCGGGATCGATACCGAGAGGTATGGCGTCACCTCGCTCATCGACCTCGGACTTCCGGTGACCATGGCGGATCTGGATGTGGCATTGATTTCGACCTACCACTCGGTCTTTGGTGAAATTGGGCCGGACGAAATTCAACCAACCCGGCGAGCGGTATCGGCGCCCGGTCGCTAGTGGCTTCATATTTCATGGAAATCTTCTTCGACCGGCGCCTTTGCCGACTCGACGCCAACCGAATCGACTCGAGCAAATCGCGGACCCTGGTGACAGGCCCTAGTCATGTCATCAACCTGCGGTACCGGGCCGGAAAACAGAGCTTCGACCGTCCCGTCGGGCAGATTTCGAACCCAGCCGAAGAGCCCCCTCGACCGCGCCTGCTCCACCGTCCAGCCGCGAAACCATACTCCTTGGACACGTCCGCGGATAAGAACACGGACGGACTTCGCCGGCACTGCATTCATTCGAACTCGACGATCGCTTGATCGACAGCCAGGCTTTCTCCCGGCGTGGCATGGAGTTCCTTGACCACGCCATCGCGCTCGGCGCGCAGCACGTTCTCCATCTTCATCGCCTCGACGATGGCCAGCTCCTCGCCGGCTTTGACATCCTGACCCACTTCCACGGCGACGGATATGAGCAGGCCAGGCATCGGCGATAGTAGATAGTTCGATAGGTCTGCCGCTTCTTTCACAGGCATGAATTGGGAAAGCTCGGCGACACGCGGGGTGACGACCCGGGCCTCTAGCGACGCGCCGTTCCCCGTCAGTCGGTGGCCAAGCCCGACCTTGTCGACTTGGAAGCAAACTTCGTGCGAATTCAGGAGCCCCCGAAAGAGCCGCAGGCCAGGTCGCCAGATTCCATCGACAGCATATTGTGTTCCGGCAATTTCGACATTGATAGCGTCGCCATTTCGATGTGTTCGGACCGGAAATTGCCGACCCAAAGCAATGACGACCCAATCTTCCGCGACTCGAACTTCCCGGCCATCGAGCTGCCCGCCCAGGTGGGTCGCGCGTTCGGTCTCCATGCGATGCAACGCGGCCAATACGGCGATGAAACGCTGCAGATCCTCCTCGCTCAATTCGACCGCGGCAAACCCATCGGGAAATTCGTCTGCGATGAAGTTGGTCGACAAGTCGCCCTGGACGAATCGCGGGTGGGCCATGAGTGCGCTCAAGAACGGAATATTGTGCGACACGCCACGGATATAAAACGCATCCAAGGCACCCCGCATCCGTTCGATAGCCTGCTCACGATCCACCCCGTGGGTAATGACCTTGGCGATCATCGGATCGTAGTACATGCTGATCTCACCACCTTCAAAGACCCCGGTGTCGACCCGTACGCCGTCCTCGCCGGCTGGCTCCCGATAATGAGTTAGGCGCCCAATGGAAGGCAGGAAATTTCGCAGCGGATCTTCAGCGTATACGCGGGTCTCGACGGCCCATCCCGAATAGGTCACCTCATTCTGCTGCAACTCCAGCTTTTCGCCCGCGGCGACCCGTATCATTTGCTCGACGAGATCGAGTCCGGTGATGAATTCGGTTACAGGATGCTCCACCTGCAGCCGCGTATTCATTTCCAAAAAGTAGAAGTTGCGATCGCGATCGACGATAAATTCCACCGTGCCGGCGGACTGATAGTCGACGGCGCGCGCCAGAGCGACGGCCTGCGCACCCATAGCTTCGCGGGTCGCCGAGTCCAAGAATGGCGACGGCGCCTCCTCGATGACTTTTTGATGGCGTCTTTGAATGGAACACTCACGCTCACCGAGATAAATGACGTTGCCGTGGGTGTCGGCGAGTATCTGAATCTCAATATGACGCGGTTCTTCGATGAATTTTTCGACGAATATGCGGTCGTCCGCAAAGCTTGACTTAGCCTCGCTCTGGGCCGAACGAAAGCCGTCGCGGGCCTGGTCGTCTGTGTATGCGACTCGCATGCCTTTACCCCCGCCCCCAGCGGAAGCCTTGATCATTACCGGATACCCGATGTCGCGTGCGACTTCGATTGCGGCATCCGCGTCTTCGATCAAACCGGCGTGACCCGGGACCGTATTGATGTTCGCGTCCAGGGCTAGCTTCTTCGATTCGATCTTGTCGCCCATCGCGGCGATCGCACCGACATTGGGACCGATGAAGACAATTCCGGCACCCTCGAGAGCTCTGGCAAATTCTTGGTTTTCAGATAGAAAACCGTATCCCGGATGGATCGCTTCTGCGCCCGTATCCCGTGCGGCTTGGACGATACGATCGATAACGAGATAGCTTTCGGCTGACGGAGCCGGCCCGATCAATACGGCTTCATCGGCCATCTGCACGTGCAACGCGTCGCGATCGGCCTCCGAGTAAACGGCCACGGTCGCAATTCCCAGCCGCCGCGCCGTAACCATGACCCGGCACGCGATTTCACCGCGGTTGGCGATCAAGATTTTTGAAAACATGCAACCGATCCCCTTCCGCCACTGGATGCCGTTGTCCCAAAAGTTTGCCTTCCCCGCCCACTCGTTTATCAGACCGGTTTTGGGCCGTCCACTGCCTAACCTTAACAACCCGCCAGGGGCGGCGTTGACGACCTAAGACGAACGGCGGATTCTTGAGTCCGCAATCAGCGTGTACCGCGTGATCCGAGCGATAGGGTCACATCGTGTCCAGGCTATTCCGAGCCGCCGAAAAGGTTCATCGCATAGGCACAATGGACGGCAAGCGGTGCCCCCCACGCAACAATCACGAATAGTGCCCATGACAACGTACCATCAAGGACCAGATTGATCAGGACCGCAAACACGGCAATGACTCCATATATGAGGAGATGCACCCGGAAACCTCGGATTCTCCGGTTTGCCATGCTCTTGATCGATCCTTTCTAGAGCGGAAGGTTGCTATGCTTTTTCCACGGATTTTCGAGCTGCTTGTCCCGCAGCATCGCCAATGCATTGGCAACCCGTCGCCGCGTATTGCGCGGCATTATGACGTCGTCAATGAAGCCGCGAGAACCGGCCACGAAGGGATTGGCGAATTTGCGCCGATATTCCTCGGTCCGTTCCGCGATCTTGGAGTCTTCTCCGATATCGGCACGAAAAATGATTTCGACCGCGCCTTTCGGGCCCATCACCGCGATCTCCGCACTCGGCCATGCATAGTTAACGTCGCCTCGCAAATGCTTGGAACTCATGACGTCATAAGCACCGCCATAGGCCTTGCGGGTAATCACGGTGACCTTGGGAACGGTCGCCTCGGCGTAGGCGAAGAGGAGTTTGGCGCCATGCTTGATGATCCCGCCGAACTCTTGCGCGGTCCCGGGCAGAAATCCCGGCACATCGACGAAGGTCAAGATGGGAATATTGAAACAATCGCAAAACCTGACGAACCGCGCTCCTTTGATCGCAGAGGCTATGTCAAGACATCCCGCTAGGACCATCGGCTGATTGGCCACGACACCAACCGTCGAGCCTTCAATGCGGCCGAATCCGGTAACGATGTTCTTGGCATAGTTCGGCTGGGTTTCGAAGAAGTCGTCCTCATCGACGACCTTTTCGATCAACTCCTTCATGTCGTATGGCTTGTTCGGGTCGGGAGGAATAAGGGTATCGAGCGAGATTTCCGCGCGATCAATCGGGTCATCGCACATCCGTTCGGGCGGGGCTTCGCGATTCGATGCGGGAAGGAAGTCCATGAATCGGCGCAGCTCCAATAACGCCTCGATGTCGTTTTCCAAGGCCAGATCGGCGACACCCGATTTGGAGGTATGGGTTATCGCACCGCCAAGTTCTTCATGCGTCACATTTTCGTGGGTCACGGTTTTTACGACGTCGGGCCCGGTCACGAACATGTAGGACGAATCCTTGACCATGAAGATGAAGTCCGTCATCGCCGGCGAGTATACGGCCCCGCCCGCGCATGGCCCCATGATCAGCGAAATCTGCGGCACGACGCCTGAGGCGAGCACGTTCCGCTGAAATACCTCCGCATAACCGGCCAGGGATGCAACCCCCTCTTGAATACGGGCACCGCCCGAATCGTTGATGCCGATAACCGGGGCCCCCACCTTCATCGCCTGGTCCATGATCTTGCAAATCTTCTCGGCGTGGGTCTCCGAAAGCGACCCGCCGAAGACGGTAAAATCCTGGCTGAATACGAACACCATGCGCCCGTTTATGGTGCCCCAACCGGTAACCACACCGTCACCGGGCACCGTCTGATCCGCCATGCCGAAATCGGTACAGCGGTGCGTCACGAACATGTCGTATTCCTCGAAGCTATCAAAATCCAAGAGCAGTTCGATGCGCTCCCGCGCGGTCAACCTGCCCTTGCCATGCTGAGCGGCGATGCGTTTCTCGCCACCACCGGCACGGGCGCCCTTCCTCATTACTTCCAACTGATGGATGATTTCCTGCATATCTCTCCCCCGGCTAGCGGTTGCTACCGTCGATTATAAGCCCACACCGCCGCACCTTGTTAGAGCGAAAGGCGCGTAGCGGCAAATTCCGTTAGCCGCTGGTACAGAGCTCGAGAAATCGCGCGGCGGTGCCAAGGTCGGCCCGAATGCTCGCCCGGCGCTCCGCGGCCTCGTCGTCAACGCCCCATTTCTCGATCTGAAAATTTTCGTCGAGTTGCGCGGCTTCCCAGGCGGTTTCCGCATCAATTCTGCGGTCACGCAGCGCCAGCGCGATGACAACGGAGCCGCAGGCTTTGGTGGCCGCGTTCAACCCGGCAACGATGAACGGATCGGTCGTGGCTATGGCTTTGCGCAACGCGGCCAGCGATTGCTCGGGTTGCGGCACAGGGGTCACGCCGGTGGTCGGCAGGAAACGGACACCATGGTTCTGGCCGATCCAATCCAACAAGGGCTGCCACTGATGGTGCTGCCGATCGACCAGGTCCGCCGGGCTATCGGCGCGATAGCAGGTCAGGTCGGTATGGCCATAATCGATAATATCGTCGATCGCCGAATCCAGTCGGGGTGATACGTCATCGATCGCGATGCCCGCCAACCGCATCAGCGGCATGAGATAGAAGTCGATTTCCTCGTCTTGACAGCGCCATTCGTCGGCGATCGCTTCGGCGAGGGCGCGACTGGGAACAACAAATCGGTTTCGAGCCGGGCTTTGGATCGTTCGGCCGTCGAGTGCGACGGCGAACACACCGTCGTCTTCGGCCACGGTGGCGGTCTTGTAGAAACGCCTCAACCGTTCGCACCCCTATCGTTGAAAAGCCGGCCCACGGCCGGAACGATTTCGTCGAAACGATAGGCAATTTGGTCGGCGCCGCATCGATGCAGCCCGGCTACCGCGTGATAGCCCCAGTCGACACCGATGGCGCCGGCACCCGCGGCCTTGGCCATCTCCATATCGAAGGAGGTGTCACCGACCATGATGGTGTCGCTTGGTGAAACGCCCGCCTCTGCCATTGCCCGGTTGAGCATATCGGGATGCGGCTTTCCGGGACCGAAATCGCTGGTCTGGAGGGTGGCGAAATGATGACCTAACCCATGCCGGTCGAGCACGTCGTCAAGCCCACGTCGTCCTTTGCCTGTTGCGATCCCCAGCAAGAAGCCTGCCAAATTCAATTCTTCAAGACACTCGACCGCACCCGGATAAAGCGATTCTCCGTCGCCGCCCCCCGCAATCAGGTCGGAAAAGACTCGCTTGTAGCCGGCGGTCAACTCGTCCCAATGTTGCTCGGTCAGGCCGGGGAATACATTTGCTACCGCCTGACGCAGCGGCAATCCGATGACATTGCGCACGGATTCCCGATTTGGCGACGCGACGCCGACGCCTTGCGCGGCGCCGGTCATCGCCTGTTGGATCATGGCGAGACTGTCGACAAGCGTGCCGTCGAGATCGAACACCACCAATTTGAGCTCTGTCGCGGTCAAGTCTCGAACCCCAAAGCCTGCCAACTCGTAACCATGTGCGCCGGCAGCGGCGCGGTTATTTTCAGACGCCCGCCCGCCGGGTGCGGTATTTCGATCGCACGCGCATGCAAATGCAGCTTCGGTCCGATATCGTCGCGTTCGGGCACCGCACGGGAACCGCCATATTTTCGGTCGCCGACAATCGGGGTTCCGCATTGCAGGGCGTGAACCCTAAGTTGGTGTGTACGGCCAGTAATTGGCATCATCTCCAGCCACGCAAATCCATCTGCCGTATCCACCACCCGGTATCGCGTTTGTGCGTGCCGCCCGTGCTCCACGACCGCCATGAGTTCGCGGCCCGCACCGCCCCCTTTCGCGAGGGCCGATTCGACAATGCCCGTCTGAGGCTCCGGAACACCGACCACCAACGCCCAATAAGACTTGCGCGCGGACTTGTCGCGAAACGCCTCCGCCAAGCCGGCGGCGGCGTTTGCGGATCGCGCCAGCAAAAGGACGCCGCTCGTATCCTTGTCCAATCGGTGGACCAATCGAGGGCGCACGTCCTTATCGTACTTCAAGCCATTCAGAAGCGCATCGAGATGGCGAAGGGTCGCGGTCCCTCCCTGAACCGCGAGACCGGAGGGCTTGTTGAGTGCGATGACATGATCGTCGCGGTGCAAGACCAGGCCTTGAACGAAGGCCTTGTCGATGTCGGAAAGATGGCGTCGATCATCGGCTGGCGACGATCCGGGCGCCGCGGCGGCGCGTGGCGGAATACGAACCGCATCCTCGGCAGTGAGCCGATGGCCGGATTTGACCCGCCGGCCGTTGACCCGAACCTGGCCGGTCCGCAGCAGACGCTCCAATTCCCCGTGCTTCAGGTTCGGGAAATGGCGCCGAAACCAGCGATCGAGCCGCAAATCCGTCTCATCCGATGCGACCCGAATTGTTCGAACGCCCGTCACCCGACCAGCCACCGGACGATACGCATCGCGCCGACGAATGCGATGACCCCAAAGACGACCGATACCGCGATGTACAATCCCGCCTGCGCCATGTCGTGGCGCCCGGCCAGCGCCACCACGTCCATGGAAAACGTCGAGAATGTCGTAAACGCGCCCAACACGCCGACGACCAGGAAGGCACGAAGCTCCGGCGTGAGCGAAATAACCAGCGCGGAAAGTTCAACCAGCGCACCGAGAACAAAAGAGCCCAAGATGTTGACCGCAATCGTCCCGAGCGGGAAATGAGTCGTGGTCATCATGCCTACGCCGATCATGACCGCGTATCGGGCAAGCGCGCCCACCGCCCCGCCGGCCGCGACGGCAAGTACCATTTTCATGGCTCCACCTTTCCCTCCGCCATCATGCCCGATTACTGCTGCTCGACGAGTTGTTGACGCAATTTCTCCCAATATGTCAGGCGCTTGCGGATTTCACGTTCGAATCCTCGGTCCGCGGGTGCGTAGTAACTTTGGCGCGGCAGATCATCGGGGAAGTAGTTCTGACCGGAAAACCCCTCGGCCGTGTCGTGATCGTAACGATAGCCGGCACCGTAGCCGATATCCTTCATCAGCCGTGTCGGCGCATTGAGGATATGTTTGGGCGGCATCAGCGAACCCGTCTCCGTGGCCGCGTTCCTTGCCTCGCCGAATGCGCGATAGGCCGCATTGGATTTCGGCGCGGTTCCGAGATAGATGACAAGCTGGGCCAGTGCCAGGTCGCCCTCGGGTGAGCCCAACCTTTCATAGGCTTGCCAAGCCGCGATAGCCTGATTGAGGGCATTCGGGTCGGCCAAACCGATATCTTCGATGGCGAACCGGGTCAGCCGCCGTGCGATGTAGCGCGGATCCTCCCCGCCAACCAACATCCGCGCCAGCCAATACAGCGCCGCATCAGTGTCGGAGCCGCGCAAAGACTTATGCAATGCGCTAATCAGATTGTAGTGGCCCTCCTGGCTCTTGTCGTAGAGCGGTGCGCGCTGCTGGACGACCTGTACGAGATCGTTGACCTCCAAGGGCTCATCGGAACCAAGGGCGAAAAGCTCCTCGGCCAGGTTGAGCAGGTACCGGCCATCGCCGTCGGCCATCGCACGAAGCGCCGCGCGCGCGTCTGGAGAAAGCGGCAGCACTCGGCATTCGGCATTTTCGGCACGCGCCAGCAAGAGTTCCAGCGCCGCATCATCGAGCCGGTTCAAGATCAGAACCTGGCACCGGGACAACAATGCGCCGTTCAGCTCAAATGACGGGTTCTCGGTCGTCGCGCCGACCAACGTTACCGTGCCGTCCTCGACATAGGGGAGAAACCCATCTTGCTGAGCGCGGTTGAATCGATGGACCTCGTCAATGAACAGGAGCGTGCCTCGACCCTCCTCGCGCCGACGGCGGGCCGCATCGAAAATCTTTCGCAGATCCGCCACGCCGGAGAAAACCGCCGACAACGAGACGAACTCGAGCGCTGTTGCGTCGGCCAGAAGACGGGCGATTGTCGTTTTCCCGGTTCCGGGCGGCCCCCATAGAATGATCGACGAGAGACGCCCCGATTCGAGTATGCGGCCAATCGGGCCGGCGGTGCCGATTAGGTGGGCTTGCCCGACGACATCGCCCATCTCCGTCGGCCTGACCCGGTCCGCCAACGGCCGCGGAGCTTGCGATTCGAAGAGTGTGTTCACCCCTGCACCACAACGGAAATGACTTGTCCCCCCCGTTTGATCGAGATCTTCCAGGTCCGTTGCGGCTTCGAGATCAGTCGTCTCAGCCCGCGAACGTCATCGACGGACCGGCCGGCCACGCTGACAACGAAATCACCCCGACGGAAACCGAGCCGCGCAGCCTGAGTCCGGCCTTTCACGTCGAGAATAATGACGCCTTCGGCGAAGGCGTCCTCGAAACCGACTTCTTCCGCGAGCGCCGGCGAAAAGTTGGCCACCGTGGCACCGTCGAGGGGATGGCGACCCTCGAGAATCGCCGTATCGCGGGCCGGGATTTCCGGCGGCGCGATCAATACCGCAGACAATTGGTCGCGGCCAACGCCGAAAATGCCGGTGAATTTCACGGTATCGCCAATATTGGCGGTGGCAATCCGGTATTCCAGCGACTCGTTGTCGGCCACCTCGCGGCCGTCGACGGTCTGAATGATATCGCCAACCTCGATTCCGGCCATGGCCGCCGGTCCGGCGGGATGCAGCTTGTTGACCATGACGCCGACTGGCCGGTGGAGGCCCATCGAGGATGCGATCTCCGCGGTAACCTCCTGCCCCCACGCGCCGAGCCACGGGCGGGCGACTTTGCCACCGCTGAGGATGTCTCGAACCACGGCGACGACCATGTCCGACGGGATGGCGAAGCCAATGCCGATCGAACCCCCACCGCGCGTGAAGATGGCCGAATTGATCCCGATGAGGCGGCCGTCGACGGTGACCAATGCGCCGCCCGAATTGCCTGGATTGATGGCCGCGTCGGTTTGAATGAAGGATTGAAAATCGGTTATTCCGACGTTGGTCCGTGCCAGCGCCGAAATAATGCCGCTGGTCACCGTCTGCCCCACGCCAAAGGGATTTCCCACCGCAATGACCAGGTCGCCGACCTCAACATCGTCCGAATCCGAAGGATCGAGAAAGGGCATTGCTTCGCCGGCGGTATCGATAGCCAGCACCGCGAGGTCGGTCCTTTCGTCGGAGCCGACGAGTCTGGCATCGAATTCCCTGCGATCGGACAGGACGGCGGTGATCTCATCGGCGCCATCGACGACATGGTGATTGGTGACAATGATACCGTCCGCACGGATCAGGACGCCGGATCCGAGAGCGCGTTCTATCCGTTGGCGCGGAACGCCAAAGAATGGGGACTCATCGCCGAAGAAACGTCGGAAGAAAGGATCATTGAAGAACGGCGAGACATGTCTCTGCCTGACGCTTTTGCGCGCGAAGATATTGACGACGGCGGGAGCAACTTGCTTCACGACCGGCGCGAAAGAGAGGGTGATCTGCGATCGAGATTTCGGCACCGCGCGGCTGTCGGCAAACGATCCGGGACCGATTCCGCAGGCCAAAACGATGACCATGGCCGACAGCAGCGCTTTCCGCATTTCCCCGATCCCAACCATCATCCGAATGCCAAGATAAAGGCCGTCGCAAATGCAAAGGGCAGCCCATTTTGGCTGCCCTCCGATTCTGGTGCCAACCACAGCTATGTTCAAGCCTCTGCGGCGGTCTCCGCTTCTTCGTCGACGATAACCGGCCCCGAGTCCTGACCCTTTGCGTCGGGATCCCGATCGACCAGTTCGATCACCGCCATCGGCGCCGAGTCGCCGTACCGGAAGCCGGACCGCAAAACACGCGTATATCCGCCTTGCCGGTCCTTATATCGATCGGCCAATGCATCGAACAGCTTTTGGGTAATGGCTCGGTCACCGCCCAATTCCGAAAGCGCTTGCCGACGGGCATGAAGGTCGCCTCGTTTGCCCAAGGTCACCAATCGATCCACAACGCCCCGCAGGTCCTTGGCTTTGTGCAGAGTGGTCGTGATCTGTTCGTGCTTGATCAGTGCCGCCGCCATATTCGAAAACATGGCCTTACGGTGGCTGGGGCTGCGGCTGAATTTCCGGCCGCTCTTACGGTGACGCATAACTGCCTCTCTTCACACTAGCCGATTCTTCTGGGCGTCTATTGGTACGGATCTTCGAGCCGTTTGGCGAGTTCCTCGATATTTTCCGGCGGCCAATTGGGAATCTCCATGCCAAGGCTCAGGTCCATGCCCTCGAGAACCTCTTTGATCTCGTTGAGCGACTTGCGTCCAAAATTGGGAGTCCTCAGCATTTCGGCCTCGGTCTTCTGAACGAGATCGCCAATGTAAATGATATTGTCGTTCTTCAAACAATTCGCCGAGCGTACCGACAGTTCGAGTTCGTCGACCTTTCGCAGCAGGTTCTTGTTGAACGGCAGGTCGGCTTCTTCTCTGTGCTCCTCGGCGGCCTTCGGCTCTTCGAAATTGATGAACAACTGTAGCTGATCCTGAAGAATGCGCGCCGCCAGCGCGACCGCATCTTCGGGTGTCACCGCGCCATTGGTTTCGACACTCAGAATCAGCTTGTCGTAGTCGGTCACTTGCCCGACACGAGCATTTTCGACCCGGTAAGTGACCTTCTTGACCGGGCTGTAGATGGCGTCAACCGGAATCAATCCGATCGGCGCATCCTCGGCCCTGTTCTGCGCCGCAGGGACGTAACCCTTGCCCGACTCGACCGTCATTTCCATGTCGAGCTTGGCGCCGTCGTCCAATGTGCAAATGATAAGATCGGGATCCATGATCTCGATGTCGTGGCCGGTTTCAATCATTCCGGCGGTGACCTCGCCAGGACCGACCGACCGCAATGTCATGCGCTTCGGGCCCTCGCCATGCATGCGTAGACCGATCGATTTGATGTTGAGAACGATATCGGTGACATCCTCGCGCACGCCGGGAATCGAGGAGAATTCATGGAGCACGGCCTCGATCTGCACGGAGGTGACCGCCGCGCCCTGTAACGAAGACAACAGGACCCGACGGACCGCATTGCCGAGCGTCAGCCCGAAGCCACGCTCCAACGGCTCTGCGGTAATCGTCGCAACCCGCTCCGGATCATCACCCGCCTCTACTTTGAGGCCCTTGGGTTTGATCATGTCTGTCCAATTTTTCTGTAACACGCGCTGACCTCATGTCGTTATCACGGCAATTGCCGCGATCGTTTGCTCAATTTTGCTTGGCGGCGAACTATTGCGCCGCAAATTCGTCCTCGATAGCGCCTACACGCGGCGGCGTTTGGGTGGACGGCACCCGTTGTGCGGAATCGGCGTCACGTCGCGAATGGCCGTAATCGTAAATCCCACTGCTTGCAGTGCCCGTAAGGCGGATTCACGTCCCGCGCCCGGTCCCTTGACTTCGACCTCAAGCGTCTTCACGCCATGCTCCTGTGCCTTGCGTCCGGCATCCTCTGCCGCCATCTGCGCCGCATAGGGGGTCGATTTTCGCGAACCCTTGAAGCCCTGGCCGCCGGCCGAAGACCATGCAATAGCATTTCCCTGCACGTCGGTAATCGTGATCTTCGTGTTATTGAAGGTCGCGTTCACGTGGGCGATGCCGGAAGTAATGTTTTTTCGCTCGCGGCGCCGAACGCGCCCGGTTGCAGCAGGTTTCGCCATATTTTGTCCTTCGAAGTAGTGGCGCTACGCCTTCTTCTTACCAGCGATAGGCCGCGCTTTGCCCTTGCGCGTCCGCGCATTTGTGTGTGTCCGTTGCCCGCGTACCGGCAACCCTTTCCGGTGCCGCAAGCCGCGATAGCAGCCGAGGTCCATCAGTCGCTTGATATTCATCGCGACCTCGCGCCGGAGGTCGCCTTCGACACGAAAATCGCGGTCGATAAGCTCGCGAATACGGATGACCTCATCCTCGCTTAATTCGTTGACCCTGCGCTCGATTGGAATGCCGACGGAGTCGCATATTTGCTTGGCCTTTGTCCGGCCAATCCCGCGAATATAGGTCAACCCGATCTCGACCCGCTTCTGAGTCGGAATGTTCACGCCAGCAATACGCGCCACGCCAGTAACTCCTTGTATTTCCGGGGAGTGCTAAGTCGGCAACCGTCCATTCGGACACGACAATACGCCCCTGAGGGGCCACCCAAGGTGGCCGGATTATAGGCCGCGCCAGTGCGAAGTCAACCGCTCAAGCGGCCTGCATGACCCCATCGATTTGGCGCGCCACTTCATCGATATCGGCCATCCCGTCGACGACCTTGAGAATGCCCTTTTCCGCATAATAGGGCAGTATGGGAGCGGTAAGCTCGTGATAAGCCTCGAGCCGCGCCCTGACGGTTTCTTCGTTGTCGTCGTCACGACGCGTAAACTCGGTCCCGCCGCATTTGTCGCAGATACCGTCTTTCTGTGGCCGCTTAAAATCGTCGTGATAGCCGGCCCCACAGGCCGCGCAGGTATAGCGCCCGGTTATGCGGCGTACCAGTGCCCCGTCGTCGACCCGGAGCTCGATAACATAGCTGAGGGCAAGACTCTTCTCCGCCAGCATCGTGTCGAGCGCCTCCGCCTGCGCCGTCGTGCGCGGAAACCCGTCGAGGATGAATCCATTGGCGCAGTCGGGCTGATCGATTCGATCGGCGATCATGGCAATAATGATATCGTCCGAGACCAATTGCCCGGCGTCCATTACCGCCTTCGCTTTGCGCCCGATATCGCTGCCCGATGCGACCGCCGCGCGCAGCATGTCGCCGGTCGAGAGCTGAACGAGGTCGTACTTGTCCTCCAGGCGTTTGGCTTGGGTGCCCTTGCCGGCGCCCGGTGGGCCCAACAGGATCAGGTTCATCCGCGCCGGCCTCTCAACTTGGCCTTTTTGATCAGCCCGTCATACTGGTGGGACAGCAAATGGGCGTGAACCTGTCCGACCGTGTCCATCGTGACCGTAACGACGATCAGCAGACTGGTACCGCCGAAGTAGAAGGGGACCGCGAATCGGGAAATCAAAATCTCCGGCAGCAGGCACACGAGGGTCAGATAGGCCGCACCGACAAAAGTCAGGCGTGTAAGCACGTAATCCAAATATTCGGCCGTATTCTTACCCGGGCGAATACCGGGAACGAATCCGCCGTATTTCTTCAAATTGTCGGCCGTTTCTTCGGGATTGAAGACGATCGCCGTATAGAAGAAACAGAAAAAGATGATCAGGGCAGAGAACACGACGAGAAACAGCGGCGAACCGCGACCGACCAGCGCGGTCAGTTCGGACAGCCAACCAGGTCCGGTACCACCACTGAAACTGGCGACGGTCAACGGCATCAGCAACAATGAGCTAGCGAAAATTGGCGGAATAACACCGGCAGTATTGAGCTTCAGGGGCAGGAACGATGAATCGCCGCCAACCATCCGGTTGCCCTGTTGCCGCTTCGGATACTGGATGACGATCCGTCGCTGGGCGCGCTCCATGAAGACGATGAAGGCAATCACGAGAACCGACATCGCGATCAGGAAAATGATGAATAACGGCGACAGGGCGCCGGTGCGCCCAAGCTCCAGCGTGCTCGCAATCGCCGCCGGCAAATTAGCCACGATGCCGGAGAAAATGATCAACGATATGCCGTTGCCCACGCCCCGTGCGGTGATCTGTTCGCCCAGCCACATCAGGAATATCGTTCCACCGGCCAAGGTCATGGCCGTCGTCAGACGAAAGAACATGCCCGGATCGATGACCGCGGAGCCCTGCGAACCGGTCAGTCCCTCTAGCCCGGAGGCCAGCCCGTAGCCTTGGATGAAGGCGAGAAAGACAGTGCCATATCGGGTGTACTGATTGATCTTCTTGCGGCCCGTCTCGCCCTCTTTCTTGAGCTGCTCCAGGTGCGGCGAAACAGCCGTCATCAGCTGCATGATGATGGCGGCGGAGATATACGGCATGATATTGAGCGCAAATATAGTCATCCGCCCCAGCGCTCCGCCGGCGAACATGTCGAACATGCCAAGAATCCCGCCGGCGTTCTGCTGGAAAATATCTTCGAGAATTCCAGGATCTATGCCAGGCACGGGGATATAGGTGCCCAAGCGATAGATAATCAGCGCGCCCAACGTAAACCAAATACGTTTCTTGAGCTCGGTCGCCTTCGCGATCGCGCCAAAGTTGATGTTTGCCGCAAGTTGTTCGGCAGCTGAGGCCATCGGGGCTTCCGTTCTCGCCGTTAGGCGTCCACAGCATCCTTGGTCGACGAAACAGCGGATTTCTCTTCGGCCCCGGTTGTCGAGACCGCCAACAGAACCACCTTCCCACCTGCCGCCTCCACGGCCGCAATCGCGGTCTTGGATGCGCTATGCACTTCAATCGTTACTTTGGCCTTCAACTCGCCTTTTGCAAGAAGCTTAATGCCGTCCCGCGGCTTCGTGATCAAACCGGCCGATTGCAGGGCGGCAATATCGATGGTCTTTCCAGCATCGAGCTTCTTCGCGTCGATCGCTTGCTGAAGACGGCCAAGATTGACGACCTCCAGAGTGCGCCTGAAGATGTTGTTGAATCCGCGTTTCGGCAATCGGCGATAGAGGGGCATCTGACCGCCTTCAAAGCCCACAAGGCTAACACCGGAACGGGATTTTTGACCCTTCTGGCCCTTTCCGGCCGTCTTCCCGGTGCCGGACGCCATACCGCGCCCGACCCGCTTTCGCGATCGCCGAGCACCAGGATTGTCGGAAATTTGGTTTAGTCGCATCACATAGATCCTTGCGTTACCGGAGCCGCCGCGGCGTCTAGTCTTCGACCCGAACGAGATGGCTCACTTTGGCGATCATGCCGCGTACGGCCGGCGTGTCCTCGAGCTCCCGGGTACGGCCGATCTTGTTGAGGCCGAGTCCGATAAGGGTCTCACGCTGTTCTCGATATCGTCCGATCGCGCTGCCGGTTTGCGTTACCCTGACGGTCTTTTTCTCGGTTGCCATGGCAACTATTCCTTATCGCTTGCATACTCGCGGCGGCCGACGATATCGCCAACCCGTTTGCCGCGTCGGGCGGCAACTTGGCGCGGCGAATTTACCCGCTGCAACGCGTCAAAGGTCGCTTTGACCATATTGTAGGGGTTTGATGTGCCGATGGACTTCGCAACCACGTCGTGAACGCCAAGGCTCTCAAAAACAGCGCGCATCGGCCCCCCAGCTATAATGCCGGTGCCGGGTGGCGCAGCTCTCAATGTTACGTGTCCCGCTCCAAATCGGCCGTTGATGTCATGGTGAAGCGTACGCCCTTCCCGCAGCGGCACGCGGACCATGTTCCCCTTCGCCTGCTCGGTAGCCTTGCGGATGGCCTCGGGAACTTCGCGGGCCTTGCCATGGCCGTAGCCGACATGACCCTTGCCGTCGCCAACGACGACCAATGCCGCAAATCCAAATCGACGGCCGCCTTTGACCACCTTTGCCACGCGGTTGATGGCGACCAGCTTTTCGATTATGTCGCTGTCTTCGCGTGAATCCGAGCCGCGCGGTGTGTGACGAGCTGCCATCGAACGTTCCTTTAGAACTGCAATCCGCCCTCGCGGGCGGATTCGGCCAATGCTTGAATGCGGCCATGGTAAATGTAGCCGCCTCGATCGAAATACACTTCCTTGATACCGGCTTGGGTCGCGCGCTCAGCGATCACTCGCCCGACCGCCTTGGCGGCCTCGATGTCGGCGCCGGTCTTCAGTGCTTTGCGCACGTCCGCTTCTAAACTCGATGCCGACGCCAATGTCCGCCCTGCGCGGTCATCGATTATCTGGGCATAGATATGCTTGCTTGAACGAAACACGGAGAGCCTGACGCGGTCGCCGGCAACCCGCCTCATTTTGGCTCGATTACGCACTTTTCGGCGCGAGAACAGGTCAATTGACTTAGCCATTGTCTTACTTCTTCTTGCCTTCCTTGCGGAGTATGTACTCGTTTGCGTAGCGCACGCCTTTGCCCTTGTAAGGCTCGGGCTTTCGGTAGGCGCGAATCTCGGCGGCGACTTGCCCGACCCGTTGCTTGTTGGCACCCGACACCGAAATAAGGGTCGGCCGTTCACACTTGATCGTGATGCCGTCGGGGATGGTGTACCGGACGTCGTGGCTATAACCGAGTTGAAGGTTCAAAGCATCGCCTTCGACCGACGCGCGATAGCCGACGCCATGTATTTCCAAGTTCACGGTGAAGCCTTCCGAGACGCCAGTGACAATGTTGTCGACCAGGCTTCGCATGGTGCCCCACATTTGCCGCGCCCGTTTCGATTCGCCAACCGGCCGCACACGAATCTCGTTGTCCTCGATTTTGACTTCGACATTGTCGCTTAGAGGAAGCTCAAGGACTCCGAGCTTGCCCTTAGCGGTCATGGTCTGACCCACAACTTGGACGTCGACCCCATCCGGAATCGGTACCGGGTTTTTTCCAATTCGAGACATGCCGCCCCCTAGAAGACCTTACACAGGACTTCGCCGCCGACATTCTGATCCCGGGCCTCCGCATCCGATAGGACGCCTCGCGGCGTAGACAGGATGGAGATTCCGAGACCGCCATATTGTCGCGGCAGGTCCCTGATTTTCGAATAGACGCGGCGGCCCGGCTTCGAAACCCGTGAGATTTCACGTATCACCGGTTCACCGTCGAGATACTTGAGCTCGATGTTCAACTTATCCACGCCAGGCCGGTCGTTCGCATAGCTGTAGCCGCGGATATAGCCTTCTCGCTTCAGGACCTCGAGCACATTGGCGCGGAGTCTTGACGCGGGGCTTATGACGGTAATCTTGTGCGCGCGCTGTCCGTTACGAATGCGCGTCAGCAAATCACCGAGAGGATCGCTCATCGACATCTTGTCTGTCCCCCCTACCAGCTCGACTTGACCATGCCCGGAATTTGTCCGGTCGATGCAAGATCACGCAGTGCGATACGCGACATCTTGAACTTGCGGTAAAAAGAGCGCGGCCGTCCGGTCACCTCGCAGCGATTTCGAACCCGGTTGGGTGCCGAGTTTCGCGCGATCTTGGCGAGTTTCAGGCGTGCTGCAAACCGCTCTTCCGCCGGCACGTTGTCATCCCGCGCGATCGCCTTGAGAGCGTTGCGCCGGTCAGCGTATTTCATCACTAAACGCTTGCGCCGCTTGTTTTTTTCGATGGCACTCTTTTTCGCCATTGTAGCTATCTCCGCCTTCAGCGTTAGTTGGCAAACGGCATGTCGAAACCGCGCAGGAGCGCCTTCGCTTCCGCGTCGGTCTTCGCCGTTGTCACAATAACAATGTCCATTCCCCGAATATCATCGATCTTGTCGTAATCGATTTCCGGAAAAACAATCTGTTCCCGCAGGCCCAAGGCGAAGTTGCCCTGGCCATCGAAATTCTTGCCGCGGATCCCGCGAAAATCTCGAACGCGCGGCAGGGCGATCGTAACCAGCCGGTCGAGAAACTCGTACATGCGGGTCCGTCGCAGGGTGACTTTCGCACCAACCGGCATTCCCTCACGAAGCTTAAACGTCGCCACGGATCTCCTGGCTCGAATGATGATCGGTTTCTGCCCCGTGATTTGCATCAGTTCGGCCGCGGCGATGTCGATCTTCTTCGAATCCTGGACCGCCTCACCGACACCCATATTGACCACGATCTTGTCGAGGCGCGGCACTTCCATAGGGTTCTCGTACTTGAACTCCTCGCGAAGCGCCGGTTTGACGACTGAATTGTAATGTTCCTGCAATCTTGCCATTGCTCGTACGCCTATCGATCAATCACTTCGCCGGACCGCCGGGCAAAGCGCACCTTCCGTCCATCTTCGAGAAACTTGTAGCCGACGCGGGTCGGCTTTTTATCCTTCGGGTCGAGATGGGAGACATTGGATATATGGATCGACGCTTCCCGCTCGATGATTCCACCGGCATTCTGGGCAGTCGCACTCTGATGCCGCTTGATCATGTTGACGCCCTGCACGACGACGCGATTCTCGCCGCGACGCACCTCGAGAATCTCGCCTGATTTGCCTTCATCGCGACCGGTCAGAACGACGACCTGATCGCCTTTTTTGATCTTGAATTTTTCGGCCATCACAAGACCTCCGGCGCCAAGGAAATGATCTTCATGTACCCTTTCTGTCTCAGCTCACGGGTCACCGGGCCGAAAATGCGAGTACCAATCGGCTCGCCCTGCGCAGTGATCAGCACCGCAGCATTTCGATCGAACCGAATCGACGTACCATCGTCACGATGGATTTCCTTTGCCGTCCGCACGATGACCGCACGATGAATGTTGCCCTTTTTGACCCGACCACGCGGGATCGCCTCCTTGACGGAGACAACAATGACGTCGCCAACTCCCGCGGTCTTGCGCTTTGACCCGCCCAAGACCTTGATGCATTGGACTTTTCGGGCGCCGGAATTGTCGGCCACGCTGAGCCGTGTCTGCATCTGGATCATTGCTTACATTCCTACTGCGCGGCCACTTCGCCGACGTATCCCAATACTTGCCAAGTCTTGCGCTTCGAGATCGGGCGACATTCCTCGATGTGAACGACATCGCCGATCTTGTACTTGTTGTCGGCATCATGCGCCGCGAATCGATTCGAACGCGTAATGAATTTCTTGTACATCGGGTGCATGACCCGACGTTCAACTTTGACGATCACAGTCTTATCGCCTTTGTCACTGACGACCGTGCCGCGAAGGACTCGCTTCGGCATGGCTTATCCCTCCTGACCGACGGCGCGATGCCGCTCATTGATGACCGTCTTGATGCGCCCGATATCGCGTCGCACCTGGCGCACTCGCGCGGTGTTCTCGAGCTGGCCGCTGGCCCGCTGAAAGCGTAAATTGAAGGCTTCCTTCTTGAGGCCAAGAAGCTGGCTTTTCAATTCGTCGTCCGACTTGGACCTGAAATCTTCGATCTTCATTCGTTTAGTCCTCACCCAACCGGCTGACGAACTTGGTCTTTAGTGGCAATTTCGCAGCGGCCAGTTCCATCGCCCGCTTGGCGACATCTCGCGATACGCCGTCGACCTCGAACATGATCCGACCGGGATGCACGCGACAGGCCCAGAATTCCGGTGTCCCCTTGCCGCTTCCCATGCGTACTTCCGCCGGCTTGGAACTGATTGGAATATCCGGAAAAATCCGTATCCAGACACGTCCCGCGCGGCGCATGTGCCGTGTAATCGCGCGGCGCGCAGCTTCGATCTGCCGGGCTGTTACACGATTGGGCGCGATCGCCTTGAGACCGTACGCACCGAAATTCAGTGTCGTGCCACCCTTGGCCGCACCGTGAATCCGGCCTTTGTGCTGCTTGCGATATTTGGTCCGTTTCGGGGCTTGCATGACCCAAATCCTCTTTCGTCTTCTAGCGCGCCGGCTGTTGCTCGGCGGCGCGCTTATCCTGCGCCATCGGGTCCTGAGCCAAAATCTCACCCTTGAAGATCCAAACCTTGACCCCACAGGTCCCATAGGTCGTCTTGGCGGTCGCCTCACCGTAGTCGATGTCCGCGCGCAAGGTGTGAAGCGGCACGCGGCCCTCGCGGTACCACTCCATGCGCGCGATTTCCGCGCCACCCAGACGCCCGCCGCAATTGATCCTGATGCCTTCGGCCCCAAGACGCATGGCGGACTGCACGGCCCGTTTCATTGCACGCCGGAATGCGACGCGCCGTTCCAACTGTTGTGCCACGTTCTCCGCGACCAGCCGGGCTTCTATTTCCGGCTTGCGAATCTCAACGATATTGAGATGGACGTCGCTCTTGGTCATCCGCGAAAGATCGGCACGTAATTTCTCGATGTCCTGGCCCTTCTTGCCAATGACCACGCCGGGTCGCGCCGTATGAATGGTAATTCGGGCCTTTTTCGCCGGGCGCTCGATGACGATGCGGCTCACACCCGCTTGACTCAGCCGTTCGCGCAAGTATTCGCGAATCCGCAGATCGTCGTGCAGCAAGTCACCATAGTCATCTTCGGCGTACCACCGCGAATCCCAGGTACGATTGATGCCGAGGCGCAGTCCGATTGGATTGACCTTCTGGCCCATTAGGCTGTCTCCTCACGTTCCCGAACAACCACGGTAAGATTGCTGAACGGCTTTTGAATCTGTCCGACCCGGCCACGGGCCCTGGGCCGAAATCGTTTCATTACAAAGCTCTTGCCGACAAAGGCTTCCGCAACAAAGAGGCGGTCGACGTCGAGCTGATGGTTGTTTTCGGCATTGGCAATCGCCGATTCGAGCACCTTTTTGACGTCACGCGCGATACGGCGCTTCGAAAATGTCAAGGTCGCCAAAGCGGTGTCTGCCCGCTTTCCGCGAATCATCTGAGCCACGAGGTTGAGCTTCTGCGGGCTGGTGCGAATCGTACGCAAATAGGCCCGCGCCTCATTGTCTTTCAACCTGCGGTCGACCTTCGGCTTACCCATCACTAACCTCGCTTCGCCTTCTTGTCGGCGGCATGGCCGTAGAAGGTACGTGTCGGCGCAAACTCGCCAAATTTGTGCCCGACCATGTTCTCGGTCACCAGCACGGGTATGAACTTGTGGCCGTTATGAACACCGAACGTCAAACCAACAAATTGCGGCAGGATCGTCGATCTCCGCGACCATGTTCTAATCACGTCGTTGCGCCCCGAAGCGCGTGATGTCTCTGCCTTTTTGAGCAGATATCCATCAACGAATGGGCCCTTCCAAACTGAACGCGCCAAAGGACTACTCCTTCTCTACGACTTCTTGTGGCGACGGCGGATAATCAGCCGATCCGACGGTTTCTTGCGGCGGGTCCGCTTGCCCTTGGTGGGCTTGCCCCATGGTGTTACTGGATGGCGTCCACCCGACGTTCGCCCCTCGCCACCGCCGTGCGGGTGGTCGACCGGGTTCATCGCAACGCCGCGCACCGATGGCCGCTTGCCCAGCCAGCGCTTGCGCCCTGCCTTGCCGAGGTTCGTGTTCTGCTGGTCCGAATTCGAGACCGCGCCGACGGTGGCCATGCATTCCGCTCGCACCATGCGCATTTCCCCGGACCCCAACCGCAGCTGCGCATACCCGGAATCACGGCCAATCAACTGGCAATAGGTTCCCGCGGCGCGCGCGATTTGGCCACCCTTGCCGGCCTTCATTTCGACGTTATGGATAATCGTCCCGATCGGCATGTTCTTCATCGGCATGGCGTTACCGGGCTTGATGTCGACGCGATCGCCGGACACCACTGTATCGCCCGGCTGCAACCGCTGGGGCGCCAGGATGTAGGCTTGCTGGCCGTCTTCGTAGGTGACCAATGCGATAAACGCCGAGCGGTTCGGATCGTATTCGAGGCGCTCGACCTTGGCCGGAACATCGAACTTCCGACGTTTGAAGTCGACGATCCGGTAGCGTCGCTTGTGGCCACCGCCGACCCGACGCGCGGTTATACGGCCGGCGTTGTTACGGCCGCCTTTCTTGCTGAGACCTTCGGTCAATTCCTTGACCGGCTGGCCTTTCCACAATCGGGAACGATCGACCAAGACAAGCTGTCGTCGCCCAGGCGTCACCGGCTTATGGGTCTTCAATGCCATTGTCCTAGACCCCTGTCGTTACGTCGATCGAATGCCCGTCCTCGAGGGTAACGATCGCTTTCTTCAGGTCGGGCCGACGGCCCAATTCGCCCCGAAACCGTTTCACCTTGCCGCGCTGACGCAAGGTGTTGACTGCCTTCACCTTGACGGAGAATAGGCCTTCGACAGCCAGTTTGATTTCTGGCTTGGTCGCATCCAGGGGCACGCGAAATGTCACCTGATTGTGTTCGCCGCCGAGGGTCGATTTTTCGGTGATCAACGGGCTGCGAATGATGTCGTACATCCGTTCGCGGCTTACCGAGGGTTTTGCCATAATCTTCCGGCTCATTTGAGTCGCGCCTCCAAGTGGCTGACCGCGTCCCGGGTCAAGACCAAGACATCCCGGCGGAGAATGTCGTAGACATTCGCACCCTGCTGCGGCAGGACGTCGATGCCAACGATGTTCGAGGCCGCACGCACGAAGTTCTCATTGAGCTCGGGGCCATCGATAACGAGCGCCGAGCGAATGCCGAGCTTTCGCAAGGCTCCCGCCAACAACTTTGTCTTGGCCTCATTGAGACTGGCGCTGTCAATCACGACCAGCTTGCCTTCGGCGCTTTTCGCCGACAGCGCCGTCTTCAACGCCAGGCGCCGAACTTTCTTGGGCAGCTTGGTGCCATGGTCGCGCGGCGTCGGACCGAAGACCACACCGCCGCCCCGGAACTGACTGATCTTGGTGTTACCCGCACGCGCACGTCCGGTTCCCTTTTGACGCCATGGTTTACGATTGGCACCCCTTACCTCGCCGCGTCCCTTGGTGCTGTGGGTCCCTGCACGCGTACGGGCGAGCTGCCAGTTCACCATCCGGGCGAGTATGTCCTTGCGGGCCGGCAACGCAAAAACGGCGTCGTCGAGATCAATCTCTCCGGCTTCCTTGTTTTCGAGCGTCACGACGTTGCATTTCATGACCTAGGCGTCCTTCTCTTCGACGTCTTCGGAAGCGGACCCGTCACCGGCTTGGGCATCCTCCGCCGGCTCGGAAGCGGTCTCAGATTGTGCGTCACTTGCGGAGTTCGCTGTCTCGACCGCCGCGGCACCGGCATCGCGCAATCCGGCGGGGAACGGCACACCCTCCGGCATGTCCTTCTTCACTGCGTCCCGCAACAGGACGTAGCCCCCGGTGGCTCCCGGTACGGCGCCCCGGATCAAGACAAGGCCGCGCTCGTCGTCCGTCGAAACCACTTCCAGGTTCTGTGTAGTCACGCGGCTATTGCCCATTTGTCCCGCCATCTTCTTGCCTTTGAAGACCTTGCCGGGATCCTGGCATTGGCCGGTAGACCCATGGGACCGGTGGGAGACGGAAACGCCATGTGATGCGCGCAGGCCCCGAAAATTGTGCCGCTTCATGGCGCCAGCAAAGCCCTTGCCGATCGAAGTGCCGGTCGCGTCGACATATTGGCCGATCGCGAAATGGCTGGCCGCCAGCTCGGCGCCTACATTCAGGACCGCATCTTCGCTAACGCGAAATTCAACGACTTTGCCCTTGGGCTCCACCTTCGCCTTTGCGAAATGCCCGCGCACGGCGCGCGTGACATTCTTGGCCTTGGCCTTGCCAAAGCCGAGTTGCACCGCCGAATATCCGTCACGCTCCGTCGTCCGGGTGGCGACCACCTGGCAACCGGAAACTTCGAGAACGGTAACCGGTACGTGCCGGCCCTCATCCGTGAAGACTCGGGTCATGCCGACTTTTCGTGCGATAATTCCCGTACGCATGACTCGGCCCTACAGCTTGATTTCCACGTCGACGCCCGAGGCAAGATCGAGCTTCATGAGCGCGTCCACCGTTTGGGGCGTCGGATCAATGATGTCCAAGAGTCGGCGATGGGTGCGAATTTCGAACTGCTCGCGCGATTTCTTGTCGATATGCGGCGAGCGCAATACCGTGTAACGCTCGATCTTGGTCGGCAGCGGGATCGGCCCCCGAACTTCGGCGCCGGTGCGCTTCGCCGTATGGACGATCTCATTCGTCGACAAATCGAGCACACGGTGATCGAACGCCTTCAATCGGATTCGTATGTTTTGTTGTTCCATGGCCGTAATCCACAAAAACTCCGGCGCCCATTACCGGGCGCCGAATTTTTCTGCCTTTCTATTCGATGATATCGGCGACGACGCCGGCGCCGACGGTTCGGCCGCCCTCTCGGATGGCGAAACGCAGGCCCTTGTCCATGGCGATCGGCGCGATCAGCTCGACCGCCATCGAGATGTTGTCCCCCGGCATCACCATCT